>CALHTA010000195.1 GCA_938038645.1 uncultured Thiotrichaceae bacterium | reverse complement strand
ACGTATTCAAACAGAAATTGATCTTGAAGAGTCCAGACGAATTAAAGCATTGGCAATTGCTGCTGCGCAAAAATCAGCTGCTGAAGCATGGATTGAAACTGATAAAACCAAAGCAATTGCTGCTGCAAAGAATGAAGAAATAACAACGGCTAAAGATAAAGCACAGGCGGAAAGAAACCGCATTATTGAAGTGATCAGTGCTGAAAAAGAGGCGCAAAGACAGAAAATATTAGCCACTGCTGCGGCTGATGCCGATGTGCGTGAGGCCGAAGCCAATCGTGTGCGCTGGGAAGTTGAGGCTGAGGGTAAAACTAAGGTCAATGCGGCGGCCAATACGCTTTCACCAGAACAGGTTGCGATGCAGGTTAAGACGAGCATCGTACATCAGTTGCCGGATATTATTCGCCAAAGTGTTAAACCCATGAAGAACATTGAAGGCATTAAGATAATGCAGGTCGATGGTTTTTCAAATGTGATTGGTCGAGGTGGCGCAGCTGGAGGCGGTGCTGCTTCTGCTGGTGTCGGTAACTCGGGCGGTGGCAATAACGGCGGAGGTAGCCTTGCTGATCAAGTGGTGGATAGTGCTCTACGTTATCGTGCGCAAGCACCTATGGTTGAGTCCCTGCTTAATGAAGTTGGTCTTAATGGGGGAAGCATTAAGGATTTAACTAAAAGCTTGCAGCGTGAAATCAAGCCGAAGAAAAATAAGTCGGTGCCAGAGTTAGGCACTGATCAAATTGTAGAAGAAGACATTGATTTGACCGATGTTACCTCTGGAATGTTTGGGTTTGGTGGTTTAGATGACGTGGATCTTCAAGAAGATGATGCTGCTGAACAACAATCTAAGGAAAATCAGGATGATACTAGTGGTGATAAAGCATAAAAAGGCTTAAGCAAAAGCCTTCGTTATGCCGCCATTTGTGATTTATGCTTCACTTAAGTGCTGCAATAACTTTGATCTAAAATCTCGTCGATGCAGCACGATGACCACCCAGCTTATTATTACTATGTAAACAATTGGGTGTACAAACCAACTTAAGGTAGCAAGCGCAAAATAATACCCTCTGACGCCATCGTTGAAGTGCTGTGAGCCAAGACTACTTAGTTTGCCCATCAGATTTGCCGTAGGGCTATCACGCTCTAAGTTAACCTCATGCGCTGCGGGAACTGAGGCTAGCACGACTGCGCTATAAGAATGTTGTTTAATCGCCCAGCCAAATTTAAAAAACGAATAGATAAAAATTACGATCAGTAATCCAAGTTTTAGTTCTACCGTAGCGATATTTGTAGTTTTCAAAAATGAAAGCTGGTTGATTAATTTCACGATTTGTTCTGAAGAGCCAATAGAGGCGAACAAGCCTGCTGTTATAAATATTGAGGTAGAGCAAAAGAACGTCACCACGTTATTTAGGCCCGTAATGACTTGAGCATCCATGATGCGGTTATCTCTAGCTAACATGGCCATTGCCCAGCGTTTACGCCAAACATACATGCTTTGAACCAAGGACTTTGGGCTGGTATTGACGTATCGGGTGTAGCTGAACCAGCACAGCAGGAACCAAAGCATGGCGATAATATCGAGTTTCGATAAAGCGAGTTCATTGATTGCTTGCATAAAAGGCCTTTAATCGCTGCTTAGAATTGATCATAATGCGCATCTTCAAAATCATTACAAAAAAACAATATGATTGATATAGCCGAGATTATCGCAAACGAACTTAATGTTAAAACTGAACAAGTTGTTGCTGCGATTACGCTGCTCGATGAGGGGGCAACCGTTCCCTTTATTTCTCGATACCGAAAGGAAGTTACAGGTGGCTTAGATGACGTTCAGATGCGTAACTTGCAAGAGCGCCTCGGTTATTTGAGAGAGTTGGAAACTAGGCGTGAAGCTATTCTGAAGCTTATTGATGAGCAAGGTAAATTATCGCCTGAGTTAAAACGAGATATTTTAGCGGCTGACAGTAAAACTCGCCTTGAAGATTTGTATTTACCTTACAAACAAAAACGCCGCACTAAAGGTCAGATCGCAATAGAGGCGGGCATAGAGCCGCTGGCCGAAGCATTGCTTAACAATCCTCAGCTTGATCCTGTTGCAGAAGCCGCTAGGTATATAAATAAATCTGCGGACTTCAAGCAAGCGTTTGAAGACACCAAAGGGGTTTTGGATGGCGCTAAATATGTACTAATGGAGCGTTTTGCCGAAGATGCTGATTTAGTAGGGGAGCTACGTGAATTTATGACTGAACGAGGTCAACTCACCTCGGTTGTTGTGCCTGGTAAAGAACAAGAAGCGGCAAAATATAAAGACTATTTTGAAAATTCTGACGCCGTTAAAAAAATGCCATCACATCGGATTTTAGCCATGTTACGCGGCAGAAATGAAGGTTTCCTACAGTTGAAGGTTGATGCAGCGGATGACGGTTCGGAATCTCATCCTTGTGAATATCGTATTGCAAAACATAATGGCATTCGTTCACAAAATCGCGCCGCAGATGCTTGGCTTAATGAAGTAGTGCGATGGACTTGGAAAATTAAGCTGCAGTTGAAGCTTGAAACGGAGATGTTAACCGAGCTACGTCAGCGCGCAGAAGTTGATGCTATTAATGTGTTTGGCCAAAACCTTAAAGACCTCTTGCTTGCAGCACCTGCTGGACAGAAAGCCACCATGGGGCTCGACCCGGGTTTAAGAACTGGTGTGAAAATTGCCGTTATTGATAACACAGGCAAATTCTTAGATGAGACGGCCATTTTCCCTCACGCTCCACGCAATCAATGGGATGAGTCAATTTCAACGCTCGCTAAAATGTCGGCAAAACATAACGTTAATTTGCTAGCAATAGGTAATGGAACTGCATCACGTGAAACAGACAAGCTTTGTGCAGACTTAATGAAAAAGCATCCTGAGCTAGGTTTGCAAAAAGTAACGGTTAGTGAAGCAGGGGCTTCAGTGTATTCGGCTTCAGAAATTGCAGCCGCAGAATTTCCAAATTTGGATGTCACGGTGAGAGGTGCGATTTCAATAGCACGTCGCTTACAAGATCCGTTGGCTGAGCTAGTTAAGATAGACCCTAAGTCGATCGGAGTAGGCCAATACCAGCATGATGTGAATCAA
>CALHTA010000194.1 GCA_938038645.1 uncultured Thiotrichaceae bacterium | reverse complement strand
ATAATAATAAATAACTTATTTATCAATAACTTAAAAAATTATTAATCTTGCATTCAGCTGAAACCTAAGCTTATAATGTGTACATACTTAACCTACCAGCATGGGACTTCCACAAGCCCAGATTCAACGGAAGCGATTGCTATAAATTGCGCCTACCCAGCGGAATACTCCTCCGACTACATAGTTAGAGGATAAAAGGAGAATTTTTATGAAATTCCTGAAGATAATGAGAGTGTCAGTTTTAGCTATAATTGCAGCGCTGGCACTAAACTTAACAGCGACTACGTTTGCTATTTCATCTACGTCATCTAGCAAAGTAAAAGACTTTTCCTTAAAGTCTTATAATGGCGGAACCATAAATAAAGCAGCCATTTCACGGGTTGTCCGTAAAACTTACAAAGGTGCTAGACCTAAGATTACCAAGCGTCAGTCTTCAATGAGATCGGATTGCTATGACGTCAGATTTTTATACAAAAATGAGCTGAAACGAGTATCTTTCAATTGTAGTGGCACACGCAGGCTTCTAACGATGCGAACTAAATAATCAACTGAAAATTTGTTTCAACAATAAGCTCCTTAGGATTTTCCTAAAGGAGCTTTTTTAATGACAAAACACTTCCAATGAGTAAAAAAGCGTCATATACTCAGCTGAGATTAAGGTTTTTGTAAGACATAATAAACGCTGGTCATTACCAGTATCAAAACAATAAAGAAAAATTCAGAACGTTTTTACTAACAGGTTTTCTGAATAGAACCAATAGGTTGGGGTTTTTTACATAGTGTAGATCAGGGCGAATTTGGATCTTTTTGTGTAAAAATTTGGATTTAAGAATGCTGCATGAGATATGGACGATCGGGAAGGTCCGTAAATGTCTTGATGTAGTAATAAAAATCAAAAAAACATGAGTTATCCACAAGCAGGTTTAACGGGAGCGCTATCCCCAATAATCAAATCAGGTACGAGTTCATTCAGAGTTCGCCAGCTAATTAGTATGTTGGTGCTAGTCGCTTTAGGGACTTCACTATTGGGTGGGGGCTACCTCAGCTTATTCTTTGAGAATCACAATTCTAAAATTCAAAAAGCTCAAGCTGGTATGGCTAATGAATTGATTTTACATGTTCCCGTTTTTTCTGACGACATCATTAGTACAAAAAATGATGTTGATGAACTGACAAAGATCTTAAAGCGTTACCGTTTCAGTGAGGGGCAAGCTGATAACGGTACTAAAAATGAGCTTTTTGCCTATTTTCAAGACCCGAAGACAGGCAATGTTAAGTGGCAAAGCAAGTTTCCACTTGAGGCCTATAACAAGCTAAATCCAGAAGGATTAAATGATTTTGTTGAGCCTTTTGGCCTGGAAAATTTTGATCCTAAGAATACCAATTTTCACAAAGTAACCGTCGATGTAATGATTGATGGTATTGAAAAGCCTCACACTTATATCGTTTACTCTAATGTTTATAGTCTTGAAAGCGAAGAAAAAGTCCGATTAGTCCTCGCTCAATCAGCGATTAACTCGATCAGCGAAATTCAGCACGTACAATACAATATTATTGCACTATTCTTTTCTACTCTCGCTTTAGTCTTAGTTGCTCAACTCATTAGTAACTATTTCATCATTACACCGATCAAGGAGTTTGAAACTGAAGTTAAAGAGATTGAAGCGGGTGCTCAAGATGCAATTTTAAAAGCCTATCCTGTTGAACTGACTGAAGTTAAAAGCGCAATTAATACCTTAATAAACGTCGAGAAAGGGCAGAAACAACGTTATCGTGAATCGCTAGACAACCTTGCACACAGCCTTAAAACGCCTTTGGCAGCTGTGTTGTCAGCGCAATCTAAATACGATATGAAAGAGAATGATCAAGAAGACCTTAAAAAGTCGATTAATCATATGTGTGACATTGTTGCTTACCAACTAAAGAGAGCAGCAGTGCGTACCCCTAATGCAATTATCCGCCAGCAAGTTTTGAAGCCCGTGCTATACAGATTGCGTGATTCTTTGTACAAGGTATACCACGATAAATCATTCGAAATCAGGATAAACGTTGACGACCTTGACAAAGTTCGAGTTGAAAAAGATGATCTTATCGAACTGTTTGGAAATCTGATGAACAACGCCTGCCGATTCTGTCAAGATGTTGTAGAGGTAACAGCTTCTAGTGAAACCAACTTCTTAGTTATCGATATTGATGACGACGGCATGGGATTTGGCGGAGATAGCCCGGCTGAATTACTTAAACGCGGTATGCGTGATGATAGCAAAACTGAAGGCCAAGGCATTGGTCTAGCAATCAGTGCGGAGATAGTTGAGGCTGTTGGTGGAAAGATCGAGCTGAAAGCTTCCCCACAGGTCGGGGCACGAGTACGCTTGTATCTGCCTCACTAGGCCCCATAATCATGGCTGCAACTAATTCTACTATATAAAGTTGGTACTATTGCGTTGTTGTAGAGTCTTGATTACTCTACTGTGACCTTATTTTCTATTACGTATACTGTTAGGAGTATTTCGATATGGCACATACTTTGCCGGATCTACCTTTTGCTAAGGACGCGCTTGAGCCACATATCTCAGCAGAAACTTTTGAGTATCACCACGATAAGCATCACGCAGCTTATGTGACTAACCTGAATAACCTAGTTCCAGGAACTGAGTTTGAAGATAAGTCTTTGGAAGAGATTGTTATGTCTGCTCCAGCAGGCGGCATTTTCAACAATGCAGCACAAGTTTGGAATCACACATTCTACTTTAATTGCATGGGTCCTAATGCTGGCGGTGAGCCAACAGGTGACCTAGGCGACGCAATCGCAGCAACATTCGGTTCGTTTGCAGAGTTCAAAGAGAAGTTTTCAACATCAGCAATCACTAACTTTGGTTCAGGCTGGACTTGGTTGGTTAAGAATGCTGATGGAGGTCTTGAAATTGTAAACACTGCTAATGCTGGTTGTCCGTTAACAGCAGGGCTTACGCCGTTGTTAACGATTGATGTATGGGAGCACGCTTACTATGTAGACAAGCGAAATGCTCGTCCTGCATACGTTGAGTCTTTCTGGAACGTGATCAATTGGGATTTCGTTGCGGGTAATATGGCAGCCTAGTTTATTGGATTGACCATTTAAGCTTAATCTGAGAAGATTGCTGGCTTAATAAAAAAGGGTGACTTCGCGTCACCCTTTTTTATTTTAAAGCCCTTTTTATTAAAGGCTGTGCCTTTTACTTCGAACCGCTTTTAAATATTTGGAAAATGTAGGAGCCTGTGATGGACTCAATCATGTCAACTTATGCACGTTTACCGGTAACGTTTGAACGTGGAGAAGGTGCTTACTTATACGACACTGAGGGAAAGAAATACCTCGATGCTATGTGTGGTATTGCAGTAACCAGTTTGGGACATGCTCATGAAGGAATAGCTGAGGCTGTCAGTGATCAACTAAGTAAACTTGTTCATACTTCAAATCTTTATCACATTGCCAACCAGACTGAGCTTGGCAATAAGCTGTGTGAGTTATCGGGAATGCACAGTGTTTTCTTTGCAAACTCGGGTGCGGAAGCTAATGAGGCGGCCATTAAGCTAGCGCGCCTTTATGGGAAAAGCTTAGGCGTTGAAATACCCAATATTATTGTTATGGAAGGCAGTTTCCATGGTCGAACGCTAGCAACCCTTTCAGCAACTGGAAGTCGCAAAGTAAGGGCGGGTTTTTCGCCGTTATTATCTGGTTTTGTAAGAGTTCCATACAACGACGTTGATGCGATCGAAATCACAGCTAAAAATAATAAAGATGTCGTAGCGATACTCGTAGAGCCTATTCAAGGTGAGGGTGGGATTATCGTTCCGGACGAAGGATATCTTAAACAACTACGTGCTATTTGCGATGAAAATAATTGGCTGCTGATGGTTGATGAAATTCAGTCCGGCATGTCAAGAACAGGCAAATGGTTTGGTTTTCAGCATGAAGAGATAAAACCGGACGTAATGACCTTAGCAAAAGCTTTGGGTAATGGCGTTCCTATCGGAGCCTGCTTGGCAGCCGAAGGCGTTTCAGGTGTGCTAAAAGCAGGTACTCACGGCTCAACTTTTGGCGGTAATCCACTGTCTACTCGAGCAGGCCTAGCCGTCGTGGAGGCTATGGAGCAAGATGATATAAAAAGTAATGCTGAAAAGATGGGGCATTACCTTCATAGTCAATTAGCAGAAGGTTTGGCGTCGGTTGCTGGCGTGACGACCGTGCGTTCAAAAGGCTTAATGCTGGGTATTGAGTTAGACCGTGACTGTGGACAGTTAGTGATGCAAGCGCTGGAAGCAGGTTTGTTAATTAACGTGACTGCTGGCAATGTCATCCGTTTATTACCTCCTTTAACGTTGACTCCCGAGCAGGCTGACGATATATCACGGATTTTAATTCCAATGATCACTGCCTTTCTTGAAAGCAGTTGAAAAAGAATAAAACTATGTCAAACATTAGACACTTTATGACTTTGATGGATTTCTCACCGATTGAGTTGAATCAGCTGATTGAGCGAGCCATCCAAATGAAGCAAGAATGGAAAAGCGGCATCATTACGCAGCCTTTTAAGCAGAGAACGCTGGCGATGATTTTTGAGAAATCATCAACAAGAACTCGTGTATCGTTTGAAACTGGAATCACTCAGCTTGGTGGGCACGGGCTTTTTTTGTCTCCACGTGACACACAGTTAGGCCGTGGTGAACCCGTTGAAGACAGTGCTCGCGTTATTTCGAGTATGGCCGATATGATCATGGTGCGAACTTTTGATCATAAGCAGTTAGAGCGGTTTGCAGAATTTTCATCAGTTCCTGTCATTAACGCACTAACGGATGATTTTCACCCTTGCCAGTTACTTGCCGATGTCATGACGTTTGTTGAACATCGTGGCAGCATTGCTGGTAAAACAGTGACTTGGGTGGGGGATGGCAATAATATGTGCCAGTCTTGGATGAATGCTGCTCGGCAGTTTGATTTCAAACTCAATATTGCCTGCCCGGAAGGTTATGACCCTGATTCCAAACTATTGGCAGAGCTTAATGGCAGAGTAGAAATAATCAGAGATATTAAAAAGGCGGTTGAAGGTGCTGATTTAGTATCAACTGATGTTTGGGCGAGTATGGGTCAGGAAGATGAGCAAGCATTACGTGTTGCTGCCTTTAAACATTATCAAGTTAATGCGAGTGTGATGAATAATGCACAAGAAGATGCGTTGTTCATGCATTGTCTACCAGCGCATCGTGAAGAAGAAGTCACTGCCGAGGTCATAGATGGTCCACAAAGTGTCGTGTGGGATGAGGCGGAAAACCGCCTGCATGCACAAAAAGCGCTTATGGAAACATTAGCAATTAATTCAGGCCTTATTTCTCAATAAGCCGGTGTAGCGGAAGTTTTATCATATGTCAGATGCTTTAATTCAGACCGAGGCAAACAAAAGAAGAACGTTTGCCATTATCTCGCATCCCGATGCGGGTAAGACAACCATGACCGAGAAGCTTTTGTTATTTGGTGGAGCCATTCAGTTGGCGGGTTCTGTAAAAGGACGTAAAGCTGCTAGGCATGCAACTTCAGATTGGATGACGATGGAGAAAGAGAGGGGAATCTCTGTGACTTCATCCGTTATGCAGTTCCCCTACAAAGATCACATTGTCAACCTACTAGATACACCGGGTCACGAAGACTTCTCAGAAGATACCTATCGTACGTTAACAGCGGTCGATTCGGCTCTAATGGTCATTGACGTTGCAAAGGGTGTAGAGGCGCGGACCATAAAATTAATGGAGGTTTGTCGACTACGTGATACACCAATCATGACCTTTATTAACAAGCTGGATCGTGAGGGACGCGACCCTATTGACTTAATGGATGAAGTCGAAGATGTTTTGAAAATTCGCTGCGCTCCAATTACTTGGCCAATCGGTATGGGTAAAAGTCTAAAGGGTGTTTATCATCTCTATAACAACAGCGTACATCTCTTTAATGCTCATCATGCTGGAAAGGTGCTGGAAGGAGAAGTCATCGATGGGCTTGATAACCCACGTTTAGATGAGCTTTTGGGTAGCCAGATTGAAGAGTTGCGTGAGGAGATAGAATTAGTCCAAGGAGCGAGTAATGTTTTCGATAAAGAAGCCTATCTTAAGGGCGAGCTAACACCGGTTTTCTTTGGTTCTGCGGTTAACAACTTTGGTATCGCAGAGTTATTGAATGATTTTGTCGACTATGCACCCGGCCCTCAATCACGCGATACGACAACACGTACCGTTGAAGCTAGCGAGCCAAAATTCACCGGTTTTGTATTTAAGATACAGGCCAATATGGATCCGCAGCATAGAGATAGAATCGCCTTTATGCGGATATGCTCGGGTGTTTTTAAGAAAGGTATGAAGCTGCGCCAAGTAAGAACAGCAAAAGATGTGAAAATCCCTGATGCGTTGACCTTTATGGCATCTGAGCGCGGACACGTTGATGATGCGTTTCCAGGCGATATTATTGGTGTGCATAACCACGGCACAATAAGGATTGGTGACACGTTTACTCAAGGTGAAGAGCTATACTTCACGGGTATTCCCAACTTTGCTCCAGAGTTGTTTCGCCGCGCGCATCTGCGTGATCCACTTAAAATGAAGCAACTGCAAAAAGGGCTGAGTCAGTTGTGTGAAGAAGGCGCGACACAGCTTTTTAAGCCGATAAATAATAATGATTTGGTATTGGGTGCAGTTGGAATTCTTCAGTTTGAAGTGGTGGCTCAACGTTTAAAAGATGAGTACAACGTAGACTGTGCATTTGAAGCTGTAAATGTTCAGACAGCGCGTTGGATTGCCTGTGATGACGAAAAGATGCTAAATCAGTTTAAGGTAAAAGCAGCATCTAATCTGTCTTACGATCATGCAAATGAATTGGTTTACATCGCTCCCTCTCGAGTAAATTTACAGATGGCCATTGAGCGCTGGCCTGATATTCGATTTTTAAGCACCCGAGAGCATGGTATCTACGAGTAAAAATAGGCGACTGCCGAGCAATCCATTTCCAGGATTTCTCGGCTGTTCACTCTCTCATAGGCAGGCAGAAAGCATCGCTGAATTGTAGCGACCAGCGAACTGTCGAAGCGCAACTCGGTATTTAAGGTGATTATCTCCATAGATAACATCACCTAAACCATCTAAGGTCTTCAAGGTGCATTTTTGTACCGCTTGTTGCTCTTGAGTTAGCCCAGGAAGCTTTAAACCGCCTCTTCCTGCATAGTACCCGAGAATACTTCTTTCACCTCTAGCAACAGCCTGCTGAGCTTCTTGCTCTGGGTTTCTTTGAGATAACTTTTGTAGCAGTCCAATGTACTCCCTATCTTTAGAGGTTATATTTTCATTCATGGGTTGAGGGCTGCTCGTTGCCTGTGGCGTTTGGGCAATAGGCCTAGGTGTTTCTGGGCCTGCGTTGCAAGCTTGTAGCAGAAATGCCAGGGTGATGAAGCCAATTAAAGAGTGCAGGTTTATCATTTTATCCTCAGAATTATTTTTCGACATGAAAATAATAATAACAGCCCGAAGATAGAGAACAAGCTGAATGAGCCTCCACCGTTAGATGCGTTACTCGAGTTCGTGTTTGATTGAGTGTCAGGGTTGGCTGCGACCGTGCCTGTTGGTATGTCATCATCAATGATGGTGCCTGAGGAAGTCAGTGTGGCTCCTCCATTGGCAAACTGGGCATTTAAAGGCTTGAGTACGTTTAAATTAAATACCTGATTATTTTCGTCAATAGTATCGCCAGCGACTGGAACCTGAATGTTTATGCTGCTGCTACCTTGGTTAATCACGACTGTGCCTTGTTGTACAGTTGCTGATGAATCTGAGTCAGTAATGTTGTAGTTTATCGCTATATTTTCACTTGCTGTAGCCGATAATGAAAGTATAAAAGTTAAATATCGAAGACCACTGTCTTCTTCTGTTATCGATGGTGAGTTAACTGATAGTACCGGATATCCACCGAGTAGGTTGATTTTACCTTGGGATGCTGCAAAGAAAATATTATTTGAGCAACTGACCTGAATATGTGCATTTGACATGCTGACGATATCAGCAGGGATAGCTAAACTTTGTGACCCATCATTAGGTGTGTTTGCGATAAGCGGAGTCGAAGTTCCGTTGCGATCTAATAAGCTAATATCTACATTTGAGCAAAAAATTGGCGACTGTGTTGTGTTCGCGACTTCCCACTGAATTGTAATTGATTGGCTTGCGGAAAGAGTGGTATCACTGTTTTGGCTCAGCACAGCAAAGGCATTTCCTGTATTGACGACACTCACGCTCATATTGTCTTGTGATACTCCTCCTGTATTGTCTCTCGCTAATAATGTGAAGTTCATCTGTCGATCTGTTGTAGGAAGGAGTTCTCCAACAGTGGTTGTGCCACTAAGTAAGTCTGATAATCTTGGAAAAAAGCGTGAAGTACTTGATACAGGAGGCCAGGTTCTAAATATAGGATTATCACCTAGGTCTGTGTACAAGCCCCCAGAAGCGCCAGTATCAATTTGTTCCCAAGAATGAAGCATGGTGTCACCATCCGAATCACTGGTAGTTCCGGTAAGTTTGAAAGGTGTCTCAGCGGGTATTGTGTAGTTAGCGCCTGCCGAGACGGCTGGGTTATTATTATTTTGTATGGTTAAACGGCCACAGTTTGAGCCGGAGGAGCTTTGAGTAAAGTTCTTTATCTGGTCGATGCTAACCGAATGAAAAAATGCGTCAGAGTTCCCTTGTAGATTGTCGCTTCCACAGATACCAGCATAGCCCATGATGCTGCTGCCGCTTCCTGGCTCAACAGCTGTGTCCGCGGTACGATTTCCGGCACTACAGTTGAGCTGATTACCGTTAAAAGTGTGAGAGGCGCCAAGCTGATGCCCAATCTCATGAGCGACGTAGTCGATATTGAAAGCTTCACCGGTGGGTGAGTTTGATCCTGTTACTCCACCTGCTTTGTAGGTTCCGCATGCCGAGTTTATAAAAGCTAAGCCACCCGTATTTCCGGTGCCAAAAACATGGCCTATGTCGTAATTGTCGCTGCCAATGACGGCATTTACATTGACAACATTCTCCTCAACCATTGCTGCGGCGTCTTCGTTACTATAAGGGTCTGAAGAAGGGGATGTATATAGTAAGTTATCGTTGTTTTCGACTAATTCTAAATGCACGCTTAAATCTCTTTCAAATACCTGATTCAAGCGGTTTAATGTTGTGACTACTGATGCAAGCGATTTGCTTTTAGTGCCACCAAATAGTTGAGTGTATTCGCCTGTAGTTGCAATGGCAATTCTATAAGTTCGAAGAGAATCAGCTGGCCTGCTGAGTAAGCGATTGGCGGTATTTGTTGGCCAATGTTTTGGTGTCAGTGGGGATGACTCACCATGAACCTTACAGTTAAAGCTTTTATCATGTTCATGGTAATGAAAATTACGACTGATGTACTGATTAAGAGACTTTTCTCCTTCAGGGTCTATAAATATGCGATCCTCACCGGGGATGTTGATCATCCCGTGAAATCCATTTGGGGTGAGATCGATTCTACCATTTATTGCAGAATTATCAGGATTAGAAATCTTCCAAGTACGAATTTCAGGGTAGCGCTCTGAAAGCGCCTTAGGCATAACAGTGGTAGGTTCAAGTTTGAACCGCATCTGCTGGCCATCTGGAAGTGGTAAGTCTAAGTAGCTGACTTCTTCATTTGATGGAACCCCTTTAGCAAGGGTTTTCTCAAGTTGAAATAGATCCAACTTCAGCAAGCGCTGATTCTTTGTTTTGAATGATTCTGAGTTGCCGATTGCTCTGAATTGTTGCGCTGGATTTATATCAGTCCAAATCAATTCGTTGGCGAGCAAACTTTGTGAAAATAAAAGGCATGGTAACAGCAGTAACTTACGCATAGATGAATTCTTATTTTAGGGGTTGTTTTTATTATTCAAGTCTTTGGGGGAGGCTTAATTTAAATATAACCTATCATAAGAAAACTGAACTTTAGCTAAATGCATATAAGCGGTAAGTAATTACTTAGCCTGTTTTTTAAACAAACGTGCAATAAAAAGTAATATAAATAGGGATAAACTCATACTTCCCCCGCCACCGGTAGTGGATGCTTCGGCCAAAGCTGTATTATCAGCGCTTCGTGGACCTGCTGCAGCTGCTTGGACATTCTGACTAATGGTGAAGTTACTAGATGAAATGCTAAAGAATATATTATTGCTGCAGCTTAGCTTGAAGCGTCCTGTGTTCGTTGAAGCTATATTCTCTGGTAAATATATATTGGCATAGCCGTTGTTTGGAATGCCTTCCGCAAGTGAGATGTCAAATCTATTCCCGCCGTCAATTGATAAGTTTATGTCTACAGATGGACAGCTAATAGGTGCATTTTGGGTGTTTGCAGTATTCCAAAAGATACCTGCGTAAGCTCCTTGTGCATATTGAGAAGCCGGTGTATGTAATCTAAAGCCTTCGCCATTATTTATGACCTTTAGCGTAATCTGATCAAGGCTTGGGGCGTGATGTCCATCATAAACAGCAACTTGAAATTTCATGCTCCGATTTGTAGTGGGAAGCGATTCTCCTTTAACAAAGCCTGTTCCTAAAATAGTTTCTAATGAGGGGAATGTACGTGTTGAATTTTTGGTAGGGGGCAGTATTCTAAATAATGGGTTGTTACCCGTATCAACTTTTAATGCGGATGCTGAGCCAGTGTCAACTTGCTCCCAACTGTATTGTAAAGAATCGTTGTCAGCATCTACGGCATTGGCCTCAAGCTTAAAAGGTGTGTAGGCCGGAATGGTATAGCTGCTACCTGCAAAAGCCACTGGAGCCGTGTTATTCGTCTGATGTAGGACGCCGCATGAGCTTGCAGTGCCTGTTAGTACATTATTATTAACCTGTTCAATGTTACCGCTGTGAAACATTGCATCTGAAAAGGTTTGTAAGTTATCGGTGCCGCATCCACCAGCATAAGACATGATGCTTGAGCCACTGCCCGGTTCAAAAGCTGACCGTGAGGTTCTAGCGCCACTCGTGCAAATACCTTGGTTGCTGTTAAATGTATGGGTAGCGCCAAACTGGTGACCGATTTCGTGGGCTACATAATCTATATCAAAACTATCGTTATTTGGGTTTCTAAT
>CALHTA010000193.1 GCA_938038645.1 uncultured Thiotrichaceae bacterium | reverse complement strand
TCTAAGTAGCAATACCCGCTGGCGTTACAAAACACTAAAGCCTTTATCAGACGCACAGCGATTGGAAATCAAAAAGCAGCAGCAATTTGGTAATGAGCCGTTATCGCTGTTGGTGAGAAAGCCCTCTCTCGATAATGAGTCTTTAATGGAGATACAAGGAGTTCGCTACTTGGAAACGACGGCTGAGGTCGGCAAAATGGGGTGGACGATACATTACCTAGCACCTTATTCCGTTGTGCAAAGTCAGTTGGTTTCTTTTTGGTCTAAAGCGATTATCCTCGCACTCATTGCCTTGGCTGCATTGCTTATTATTCGTACCAGCAACACGCGCAATGCGTTAAGGGTTTCGCAAGGAGAATCAACTAAGCTGCGTGAGTTAAATCAGTCGTTGGAGCATGAAATTATTGAGCGCCGTCAAGTTGAGGCTGCGTTACGTAAGGCTGAGATCGATTTACGCCGCACCAGTAAATTAACAGCAATGGGCCAATTATCAGCCTCTATAACCCATGAGTTAGGTCAGCCTCTTTCAGCCATGAGAACCTACATGGCCAGTATGGAGCAGAGCCGAAGCCCTGAAGCACAGCAAAAAACCTTAGGAAAGCTGACTTTACTGGTCGATCGTATGAGCTCAATTACGCAGCAGTTACGCTATTTTGCTAGAAGTGGTGATAAGGAAATACGCCGTATCAATCTGCTCGATACGATTGAAGGGGCTTTAAATATGACCCAACCTGCAATTCAAGGTGGGGCCGTAACATTAGACATTCAACAACCGAATGAGCCTGTCTATGTCATCGCTGGTAGTGTACGAATGGAGCAAGTATTAGTTAATCTTATTCGCAATGGCTTGGATGCAATGCAAAATAATGATGAGAACTCACCTAGGCATTTATTAATTGCCCTGAAGCAAACAAAGGAGCACGCGATACTCACTGTTGAGGATACGGGATCAGGTTTGTCTGAAGAGTCTATCAAAATGTTATATGAGCCTTTTTACAGCACCAAGCCTTCAGGTATTGGGATGGGCTTGGGGTTGGCAATTTCAACGAATATCATCGCTGAGCTCGGAGGGACTATTTTGGGAGAAAACCGAGAGGCGGGCGGCGCACGTTTCGTTGTTACGCTCAATCGGCAGAAATCCGCCTAACACTTCCTTAAAAAACTTTGCTAATCTAGTCCTCGAACACTTACATTAATGTTGGAGGAAAACATGAAAAAGAACCTTACGGCTCTGCTCGTTGGTGCTGCTTTAGCAGTTTCTGTTAGCACGGCAAGTGCTGACAATAAGGACTACGTCCTAAACACGGCTTCAACGGGTGGTACTTATCATCCTGTGGGAACAGCGATTTCTACGCTGTCTAAAATCAAACTACTCCCTAAGCAAAAGTTTAGTCTGACTGCGGTTAACTCTGCGGGTTCTGGGGCTAACGTTCAGGCAATGAGTGCAGGAACTGCTGACTTTGCAATTCTTCAAGGTTTGTACGGTTCTTATGCTGCAACCGGAACAGGTCCTGTTACTGCCAAGCAAGAGAACATGCGTTCAGTATCAATGCTTTGGCAGAATGTTGAGCAATTCGTAGTTGCTAACGAGTATGCTAAGACAGGTACTATGGCTGACATGTTGGCGGTAAAAGGCATGTCGGTTGGAATGGGTAAGCAAAACTCAGGAACCTTAGGGTCTAACAAGGTTTTATTGTCAGGCCTTGGTTTAGATATCGAAACTGATTTCAAACTAATGCATGCGGGCTATGGCCCAACAGCTGATGCAATGGCAAATGGTCAGGCAGTTGCTGCTGGTATTCCATCTGGCCCACCAACAGGTGCAATCACTAAGTTGATGGCAGCCAACCAAGGCAAGTTCACGATTCTTGATGTGACGGCTGAGCAAGCTGAAAAGATGAATAGTGGCCGCAACCTATGGACGCCTTACACGATCGCAGCGGGTACTTATCCTGGTCAGGAAAAAGATATCAATACCATTGCGCAGCCGAACTTCTTGGCGGTTAACGCAAATGTTGATGAAGAGCACGTTTATCTTCTAACGAAGACGATCTACGAGAACCTACCGTTCTTGCAGGCGATTCATAAAGCAACGAAAGCGATGGATGTAAAGAAAGCAATGGCGGGTCTGCCGGTCGCTTTACACCCTGGCGCGGCGCGTTACTACAAAGAAGTCGGTTTGGACATTCCAGAGCGCTTGATGGCTAAGTAATAGCGGTTTTCAGGTCATACTGAAAGCGTAAAAAATAGAGGCGGTCGCCCCACAACCCTGTGGCACCGCCTTTATTGTTTGTACATTTTCCCTTCTGAATTATTAACAACCAAATGGCCACACCTATGACTCAAAATACGAGTGATAACGATATTCTTGCCAGTCACAATATCCGTGATGAATGGCTTATGTTGGAAGGGCTTAAGAAATCTCCGCTACAGTGGGCGATCGCTGCTTTTGCCGTCGTCTTCGGCATATGGCATATACTCACCAATCTCTATTTGCAGGAACCAGGGCTTTGGCAAAATGCCATTCACTTCGGTGGTTTTGCATTCTTAGCCTCTACTATTTACAGCGCCTTTGGTTACAGCACCGATAAGCCATGGGCGATAAAACTCGATATCCTTTACGGCTTGATTGTTGCAGCAGCAGCTCTTTGGGTTGCAGGTTCCGAGTCAAGAATTTATGAGACTACGCTAGCGGTAACCGGCCAATCGTGGCAGTTCACACCGGTGGATTGGGCGGCGGGCTTTATATTGTTATTTGCAGCGTTGGATTTATCTCGGCGAGTGTCAGGTTGGGTAATTCCGATATTGATACTGCTGTCACTCTCTTACATCACCGTATTAGGCGAGCAGCTTCCCGGCGTGTTCCGAACCGCCAGTTTGCCGATTAATGATGTCATGTTCCGTTCGCTATTTAACGATGAAGGCATGTTCGGAATCTTAGCGACTATCTCATCAACCAATATCACCTTGTTTATGATTTTTGGTGGGTTTTTAGTGGTGTCCGGCGCTAGTGATTTTGTGATTGAAAGTTCTAAGCTGGTTGCAGGTCGAGTGCGCGGTGGCGCGGCTTTTGTTGCGGTTTTATCATCGGCTTTGACAGGAACCATCAGTGGTTCAGCAATTGCTAACACAGCCTCAACAGGGGTGATTACCATTCCGCTCATGAAGTCGAACGGCTTTAGAGCAAAGTTTGCCGGCGGTGTGGAAGCGGCTGCTTCTACCGGTGGGCAGTTGATGCCGCCGATAATGGGGGCAGGGGCTTTTGTAATGGCCTCCTACACTTCGATCCCTTATTCCACAATTGTTGCGGTTTCTATCGTTCCGGCATTTTTGTACTTCCTGTCGGTGGCCTTTATTGTGCGTATCGAGGCAGTCAAATATAACGTGGGGGACAATCAGGATCTGACGATAGATAAAGGTAAGATTGTTTCGGGTGGAATGACTTTCGTGATTCCGCTGACGGTTATGATTTGGCTGCTGATGAGTGGGGTAACGCCCAGCTATGCCGCTTCATGGGCTATCGCTACTTTGATCATCGTTTCCTGGTTAATGGCGTTGATTGCCAAAGTGACTAAGCGTGAAGACTTTGCGCCGACCTTTATGGGGCCTAAGAAAATATCCGAAGCACTGATGTTTGGTATGCGAGCATCCATTCTCACTGGAATCTTGCTAGTAGCGATTGGAATTATGAACAATGCCATCGTGACTTCGGGCATCGGTAACGCATTTTCCTTAATGATCGCACAGTGGTCACAGGGCTCGATTGTGATTGCGATCCTGCTTATTGGATTGGCGTCACTAGTGTTGGGAATGGGGCTGCCAGTGACAGCGGCTTACATTATCTTAGCGATTCTGAGTGCTCCCGCCCTCGCTGGGATACTGGCCGATGGGATAATCGTAGAGAAGCTGATGGAAGGTTTGAGCGACCCCTCGCAATCGGCCATGTTTATGTTGGTGGATAGCCCGCACATAGCCAAAGTTGCCACGGGGATGAGCAAGGTTGAGGCGATGGAGTTGATGTCTGCGATGCCGTTTGAGATCGCGACAACGTTACGGCCTCTGTTAGTTGATGCTGAAACGCTAACAACCTTCCTGTTGATTGCACACCTCATCGTATTTTGGCTAAGCCAAGATAGTAATGTGACGCCCCCCGTTTGTTTAGCTGCCTTCACCGCAGCGGGTATCGCAAAATCAAAACCTATGGCCACGGGCTTTCAGGCTTGGAAAATCGCTAAGGGCCTCTATATTGTGCCGCTAATGTT
>CALHTA010000192.1 GCA_938038645.1 uncultured Thiotrichaceae bacterium | reverse complement strand
GACTTAAGGAGCCTGTTTGTAAGCGATTCGTTACGCTTGCTGCCAAAGTCTGAATGCCATTTAGCAGCCATTCATAAGCTGAGTCGCCAATTACAGGTAGTTTTTCAACCAGTTTATTAATCCCTTGGCTGACGAAGCTTAGTTTGAAAAACATTAGCGTGCCAATCGCAACGGTTATTACACTCAGGATAAGCGGGCCATTGATGCCGTGCCAAAGCGACAGCTTCACCTCAGACTGCGTCGCCAAAATGTCACTAACCGCTGGTTGAATAATGTAGGGGGTAATCAACTGAGGGAGCACTCCCGTAACCAACCCTGCAACCGCCAGCAGCAAGGGCCCTATCCACATCATTATAGAAACTTCTTTAGGCTTGCGCGTAATGGTTGATTGGCCACTAATAAACACGCGGAAAATAAACGTCAGTGCAATGGCTACCATCATGGCGTTGGCGGCGACTGCCGTTGCCACGACTAACCACGGCTCATTCGCCATGGCGAGCGCTCCTTCATACTTGAGTTCTTTACCAATAAAACCCAGAAACGGCGGGAAACCTGCCATTGAAAGAGCGGCCAACATGGCAGCAATAGCCGTTAATGGCATCGATTTGATTAGCGAACCTAGCTTGTGGAAGTCCCGTGTTCCGGTGCTTTTATCAACGTTACCAACCGCCAAGAACAAGGCACATTTATAGAAGGCGTGAACCAATAAAAAGGTGACTGCTGCAACAGCGGCAATGCGTAAGTCGGAGGCTAAAAATAAGGTAATGGTGCCGAGCGCCATCACGGTCGTCCATGCTAACATCAGCTTCATATCGGTCTGGCGCAATGCCATCATGGATGACCAAACCGTTGTTGTTCCGCCCGCAATACTCAAGGCATAAAACCATTCTTCGGTCCCACCCAACGAAGGCTGTAGCCTCATCATGAGATAGATACCCGCTTTCACCATCGTCGCAGAATGTAAATAAGCACTAACGGGAGAAGGGGCTGCCATTGCGTTAGGTAGCCAGAAGTGAAACGGGAATTGGGCCGACTTAGTAAATGCGCCGATCAAAATTAGCGTGAGTATTATTGGGTACTGAGCGTGCTCGGTAATGGACGACCCTTTGGCAATTATCTCAGACAAGAGATAGGTGCCCGACGCCTGCCCCAACATAATAAGGCCAACAAGCAGTACCAACCCTCCGCCACCTGTAATAAGGAGGGCTTGCAAGGCTGAGCGTCGTGCATTGCTGTTCTCGTGATCGAAACCGACCAGTAGGAAAGACGTGATAGTCGTCAGCTCCCAGAAAATAAACAGCAAAATGATATTGTCAGAAGAGACGAGCCCAAGCATTGCCAGCATAAAAGCGAGCAACAACCATTGTAGGCGGGCATGACTCTTATGGGCTTTGAAATAGCCATACGAGTAAATGACGACTAATATTCCTATCCCACTAATCAACAAACCGAAAAGTAGACTCAATCCATCGACCCGAAAGGCCAGCTCAACACCTAAGCGCGGCACCCAATCAGCAGTCAAGATCCAAGGTAACCCTGAAGAAATAGAGCTTATCTGTGATGAGTAAGCAATAAAAAACGCGATAGCGGTAGCAAGTGCGAAGAGAAAAGCCGTTTTGGCAGAGCCGCTGACGCCTTGTCTCAACTCGGAATTGCTGTAGGCGTTGGTTTGTGACGTTGTTTCAGCAGGCATAATCCAGTAACAGCAAAGTTAGGGCGCATTAAGCGACCCGATTTGTATGGGTGAATATCGTCAGATCAATCTAGTATATTCAAAGAGCTAATCCTGAGTATGGCAGAGCAAGAAAAGAGGTCAAGTCGGATTTTTCTTATGGCTTTTTCGAAGATAAATGCAACTCCATATCGATTCGGTGCATATCAGGGCCCCAACCATCTTTTATCTCAATATCACCTATTGCTCCGTACTTTGCGAAGAAAGGGGCAGACAAATGGCTAGCCGCAATTTTGATATGTTCTAAGTTTGCTTGTTGCGACAGATTAATCGCGCGATTCATAAAAATTGAACCGATGCCTAGGCCTTGAGAATCTGGAGAGATTAGAATCCAGCAAATGCTTTTAAATTTAGGATTTTTTCCTGCCAAACCAAAAGCGCCAATAATCTTGTCTTCTGATAAGCAAACTTCATATTCCGCTGGATTCGAATCTAGAAACTCTGCGTAGTCAAAACGTTCATTGGGTGCAAAAAACTCAGGGCAGTTTGCGTCAAAGATAGCAAGACAAGCTTCTCTATCCTTAGGTGAATATGATCTGAGCTTCACATCTTGAGACGGCATCATGAGACCTTAGCAATTGATAGTTTTACTAAACGAACGACTTCTAGGATGTCTTTATCATTCTGAAAACGCAGTTCGATATAAGGTGAGCTTTTAGCCCGCTTAGGGTGGTTCTTTGAGTCTGAATAATGCACCAGCCCTTCCTGTTTAATCAGCACTTTGCCTAAACGAAGGTCAAGCTCGTTAAAGTGATGGAAGTGCGCGATCTCTTTGCCATTAAAGTGAAGCGTTGAAAAACCATCGGTGCGTTCGGGCCATTCTTTGTGTTCAAGGCCTGATACATCCTCAAGCAGGCTTAGTAGTTTTGCTTTATGGTCAGTCATTTCCACCTCGATAAGCTTTTATTGTAATCAACGCTGCGTTGTTAGCTTCAAAACATAATCCTAGCTAAAATTTTCTTTGCCTGATCAATCACCGGCGGATCAACCATGCGCTTAGTAATCGGATGAACGCCAACGCCTTCCGAATCAATTTGCGCTTCTAACGTCATCGTCGCTTTTGCCCAAGCAATCTCTTCGTCTGAGGGCATGAAGCCTTTATTGACCGTGTCCAGCTGCTTTGGATGAATGCAAAATGCTCCACTTGAACCGATCTGTTGGGCCCTTACAACGCTTTCTTCAAGTAAACCTGTATCTGCAATAATAGCGATAGAATCAGGAAAGCCTAACACTGGCACATCTAGCTTTCTGCCCAGTTTAACCAAATCATAAAGCACCATATTTAATAACTGAGGATTAGGTTTTACGCCTAGGTCACTCGAGAGATCCTCTGTACCTAATGCGAGAGCAGCTAGTTTTATTGGTGCTGAAGCAGTGCTATTTAAGAAGTGATTAATCGCCGCTACATCCTCAAACATAGCAACTATGCCAGGCTTTTGATCTGCTTCAAAACGGCTATCTAACGCTTCATCAATCCACTGCAATTGACTCCAACCCTGCACCTTTGG
>CALHTA010000191.1 GCA_938038645.1 uncultured Thiotrichaceae bacterium | reverse complement strand
CTTCCGTTTGTCTCAGACTCAACCCCATTTGGGGGTAATGTCCTAACCCGACTTTCCATAAGATCAAATACTAGAGGAAAGAATGTCGGGTAGCTGTGATTTCCATGTGCCCGGGTAATTTGTACTAGAGGTGAATGGAATCGCTATGAAAAACCAACAAAAATTACTAGGAGCCATCACTTTGGTTCCTTTACTCATGTCAGCAGACGTTTT
This sequence comes from uncultured Thiotrichaceae bacterium, assembly GCA_938038645.1. GTDB lineage: Bacteria > Pseudomonadota > Gammaproteobacteria > Thiotrichales > Thiotrichaceae > Leucothrix. The sequence goes on along the minus strand of CALHTA010000191.1, from coordinate 4,940 downwards.
TGCTGATTATTCTGACACCGGACGTTGGAGTCGAGTCATCGACTTAGATTTGGTTCCGGTCGCCATTTCTAATCTACCTGATGGAAAAATATTAGCTTGGTCAGCAAAGGACAAGCTGGCCTTCGGTGGTTCAACTGGAAGAACGTGGACGACTGTTTTTGATCCGCAAAATGAGACTTTCTCATCAACGCTGGTCACTGAAACTAATCACGATATGTTTTGCCCAGGTATCAGCAACCTAGCTGACGGTCGTATTATGGCAACGGGTGGTTCGGGCAATAACAAAGCCAGTATCTACAATCCAGCCAATGGAACGTGGACAGCGGCTCAAACGATGAACACGCCACGAGGTTACCAAGGACAGGTAACAATGGGCGATGGTTCGGCGTTTACGGTGGGCGGATCTTGGTCCGGTGGCATTGGTGGAAAGAATGCGGAGGTTTGGACGCCTGCTTCAGGCTGGGTTCCTTTCCCTTTGATCACCTCTGATGCAACCGTGCGCGATGGCTCACAAAGTGATCCTCGTGGTGAGTATCGTGATGACAATCATGCGTGGCTATGGGCTGCACCTAATGGAAAAGTTTTTCATGCCGGCCCAAGTAGCAATATGCACTGGATTGATGTCAAAGGGTTAGGGAGTGTGACTAGCGCGGGTTCACGTGGTACCGATCCATACTCCATGAACGGCACGACGGTTATGTACGACACCGGTCGTATCCTTAAAGTGGGTGGTGCTCAAGCCTATGACACATTAGATGGTTCGGCTAGAGTCCAAACGATCGACATTCGCACCAACAATGCCGTTGTCACCGAAAGAGCAAGTTTGCGGTTTCCGCGAACATTACATCATTCAGTGGTTCTGCCTTCAGGTGAAGTATTCGTTGTAGGTGGTATGAAAACGACTCGATTGTTTAGAGATGACGATGCGCGTTTAACCCCAGAGCTTTGGAATCCTACGAATAACACATGGACGTCAATGGAGCCGATGGTGACGCCACGTACTTATCACAGTACGGCAATTCTGATGAATGATGCGCGCGTGTTTGTCGGTGGCGGTGGTTTATGTAATACGTGTACCACTAACCATCCTGATGTCGAGCTTTTCTCTCCTCCATATCTCTATATTAATGGGACCAATACGCTCGCGACACGCCCGGTTATTACCAGCGCTCCGGGTACTGCCAGCTATAATGCGAATGTAAATATACGCACTAATTCAGGCATCTCAAAGTTTGCTTTGGTTCGTGCAAGCTCATCAACACACAGTGTGAACAATGAGCAACGTAGGATCCCAGTGACCTTTACTGGATCAAACAATAACTACAGTGTGAGAATGCCCTCGCGTAACAATGCTCCTCCAGGTAATTACATGCTGTTCGCGATGAACTCAGCAGGCACACCGAGTGTGGCTAAAGTCATCCGCCTTGGCTCTGAAAATGTTGTACAAGAGCTTGCAGATGGTGAATACTGGATGTCATCCCCAACCAGTGGCCAGCGTTTAACTGCACCGACTTGGAACGGTTTTAAATCTAAAATGCTTGACGCGAATGTCTATAACGATCAGAAATGGCGAATTAGATATCAAGGGAGTCGTTACTACACGATTCAAAACGTTGGTACTGGTCGTTACATGGAAGTTGAGAATTCTGCATGTGCAAACCTTGCGCAAATTTCAGGTTCGACTTCAGCCAATGCGAATAACAGACGCTGGGTAATCAGTAAAACAGGTGCAAACTACCAGTTCCGCCCACTAAACTGTATTACAAAAGGCTTGGACCGGGAGCGCGATGTGAATGGTGCAAACGGAATACTATTTAACTTTATTCCAAACCACGCACCTCAGTTGTGGTCGCTAAAGACAACCACTAATGGCGGCAACGCACCGGTTGGAAACCCTGACACGGTGACTGTCGCTCAAAACACTTCAATCACTATTAACCCACTGGCGAATGACACGGGTACGGGTCTGATATTGAACGCGCCTAATGTTTGGTCACAGAAAGGTGGAACGGTTGCCTTATCCAGTAACAAGCTGGTTTATAAGTCTAAGTCGACTTTCACGGGTACCGATAAAATTTGGTACACGTTTAAAGACTCGCAAGGCCGTTTAAGTAACAGTGTTATTACCATTACGGTCACTGGCGGAAACAACAATGCATACCCAACAGCATCGCCAGACAACGTCAATGCAACGACTGGAGTGAACAAAACCATCGATGCTTTAGCTAATGACACTGGAAATGGCTTAGTACTAAATGCGCCTAATGCTTGGTCGTTAAAAGGCGGTAGTGTTTCACTGTCTAATAACAAGATTGTTTATAAATCTAAAGCCGGCTTCACTGGTGAAGATAAGATTTGGTACACCTTTAGAGATTCACAAGGGCGTAGCAACAGCGGTGTGATTACGATAACTGTAACCGGTGGTGGTACTGCTGATTTCTTCCCAATTGCTAATGCAGATAACTACACAACGGCGCGTAACACAGCTAAGACTTTGAACATATTAGCTAATGACCGTACGAGTGGTGGTATAGCCATTGATACGCTATACGCCTACACTTCAAAAGGTGGAACGACTTCAAGAGCAGCTAACGGTCAGGTGTTGTATAAACCAAAGACTAACTTCACTGGCGAAGATGACTTCTGGTACGTGATGATTGATGCACAAGGCCGCCGTAACTCAGCACAAGTGAAGATCAACGTTACTCCATAGTCGCGTTCGGCTTCAAACGATAGAAAAACGGCCCTGATAGGTGACTATCAGGGCCGTATTTTATTTCTTGAGTTCTTGTTTCGCTTTGTTGATCCAAAGCTTGTAGCGCGAGCGATAGTGTTTATCTGACAGCTTCGCATCTTGCAGTATTTTCTCAAGTAACGCTTCAGCCTGCTCATCCTTGTCTAAAGTCTGTAACAGCATTGCATACCGATAGGTCGCTTCAGGGCCAGGAAAATACTCATCCAGAGCGGAAAACTCTTTCAGTGCAGCATCAGTCTCTTCTAGTTTTACCAAACACCTAGCATAGAGTAGGTGAGCATCGACATTTTTATAAGTTGGATTGTCTCTAATTAAGTTGTCTAAGACTTCTTTAGTACGTGCATAATTCTCTAACCCATACTCAGACTGAGCTAAGCCATACATCAAATCAGGGTCATCTTCATGAACCCCTGTCAGGCATTTTTCATATAATTCTTTAGCTTCGGCAAACATGTCTTTTGTGAGGTATTCCGCCGCAAGTTTTGAGGAGTTTTCAACGGTATCGACCACAGTGAAGTTGTTTGTCGCATCTTTAAAATCCTTGTCTGGATTAATGATTTTCCCAAGGCCTTTCGTGGCTTTTACGCCCGTTCTGGATTTGCTTAATTCTGGGAATATTTCCATAAAGAAATAAGCGGCAGCGCCCAACATCGGAAGCATCATCACAACCCAAATCCACATCGTGTTACGACCTGTTTTGATGATATGGATGATGAAAGCAATTTGGACAATTGCGGATAGGACAAATAATGGCATGAAGACCACCCTGAGGTCTGTATTGAGTCAGGTGACTCTATCATGCTGCTGTCGTCGTTTTAACCATAAGTGCCTAGATTACATTTATTTAAGCTTCTATCGACTTTATTAATGAGCTTCGAAGCCACTCCAAAACAGCAACCACTGAAGCATGCATTGGCTTTTCTTGTTGCTCATAAGCCAGGTAGTAGCCTTGATTTTCCACGTTGCTATGCTCCCACATAGTCACTCGCTCGCCTCGTTTCAAATGATCCATGACTAAAATTTTTTCTACCATCGTGATGCCTTGCCCATTCATTGCGGCATCAATCGCTAGAGACGTTTGATTGAAAACCAATACTCTCTCTGCCTTGGGGACTTTCATACTCTGCAGCCAACTATCCCAATACCGATGATTATCTTGAACTAAGCGATGGATGAAAAAAGTCTCTAAATTCTTTACGCAATAGTTAGAAAAGGTGTCGTCTACCGCGTATTCAGCATAGTGTTTTTTGGCATAAGCAGGGCTGCAAACGGCTAGGAGGCTAAGATTAATCAAGTGCTCCGTGACTAATGATTTTTCTGAATCTGGGTTTCCATAGCGTATCGCGACATCAACGCCTTCTGAGTCAAAGTCGGTTAGATTATCACTGGTGACTATCTGTAAATCGATATTAGGGTATTGCTCTTCAAAGTCATTCAAGCGAGGCAGTAGCCATTTGGCAGCCATTGTGGGCGTCATGGTGACAACCACACGATTCGCTGTTGTGGAGATCGATCGTGTCGCCTTGTCGATCATCTCAAAAGCTTGCCGAATAACTGCGTAATACTCCTCTGCTTTTGTTGTAAGCGACAGGCCACGAGGTAAGCGATTGAAGAGTTTGATGCCCAAATCATCTTCTAATTGGCGAATCTGTTGGGCTACCGCTCCCCGTGTCACATGCAACTCTTCAGCTGCCAGCCGAAAGTTAAGGTGCCTAGCGACTACACTAAACACTCGTAGTGATTTTAAATTTATATTGCTCACACCGCGCCCTTTAAGACGATAGATTTTCTACAGTCTGAGCGCTTTTTATATGATTAGTCAATCATTTTCAGATTGCCGATACTGCCTCCATCGAATAACGAAATACTCTTTAGCAAGCACTCAATCATAAGGAACACATCATGCAAGCAGTTATGAATAACACGATACCAAGAAAGGATCAGATTGCTTTCGTATTGAAATGGCTGGCGTCTATCGTGCAGATTTTTGGTTATACCGCGACGGCTTTACAGCTGACCCCACTGAATATGTATTTGTTTTTAGTGGGCATCTTTGGTTGGTTGGTAGTCGGTTTGTTATGGAATGACCGCGCGATAATTTTGATTCATTTCATTGCGTTGGCGGCTATGGTTTTTGGGTTGGTTAATGGCTGAGCATTAATAATATACTCAGCCGAACTGCTTG
>CALHTA010000190.1 GCA_938038645.1 uncultured Thiotrichaceae bacterium | reverse complement strand
CAATACCCTGAACTCCCCATCAAACGCATCGTCATGCTTGGCACCCCAATCAGTGGAAGTTACGCCGCTGAAAAAATTAGCCAGTGGAGTATCGTTGGTCGGCTGCTCACTAATAGCATGGCGAAGGGGCTTGATGGCAATCATAACTTCAAAGCGAATGAGCATGAAATTGGTATGATTGCTGGCAGTATTAAATCACCCATCGGCTTAGGCCTTCTGCTTGGAAAACTGCCTGAAGAAAATGATGGAACCGTATTATTAAGTGAGACGAAACACCCTGCTGTTTCTGAGCACCTCATTGTTAATAAATCCCATACTGGGCTGATCTTTTCTAAAATGGTTTGTGACTTAGTTACTAATTACCTAAGGACCGGGCACTTTTCAAAGTAACTTCTCTTTGAAATCACACAAATCACTAATGTTGCAGGCTGCACAACGTGGCTTTCGGGCGACACAGATATAACGTCCGTGCAAGATCAACCAATGATGTGCATCAAGTAGAAAGTCTTTTGGCACATGCTTCATCAGCGCTTTTTCAACTTGAACAACATCTTTGCCTTTTGCAATTCCGGTGCGGTTAGCGAGGCGAAATATATGCGTATCCACAGCCATGGTTAAATGGCGGAAAGCGGTATTTAACACTACGTTTGCCGTTTTCCTGCCAACGCCAGGCAGCGCTTCTAAAGCCTCACGATTTTCAGGCACTTCGCCACCGTGCTGATCAACCAAGATTTGACAAGCTGCATAAACATTTTTTGCTTTATTGTTATATAAGCCGATGGTTTTAATATGCTCGCGTAGCGAATCGAGCCCCAATTCAAGGATAGCCTGCGGCGTATTTGCCACCTGGAATAGCTTGTCGGTCGCTTTATTCACGCCTTTATCTGTTGACTGGGCCGACAGGGTGACGGCAACTAACAGCTCAAATGGACTGCTGAAGTTTAACTCTGTCTTAGGGTTTGGATTATCTTCGTGCCAACGCCGAAATATTTCATAACGTTTATCCTTATTCATTGGGTGACACTCCTCCTATTATTTGGCCTTCTGCTTCAGCGTCAAGCCTTGCCTGTCTGACTTTAGCAGCCTTTTTTCTATCTAGATATCCGTCAATTATATTCTTCCCTGCCAAAATAAAACCAAGGAAAATAAATGCTCCAGGCGGCAGTATTGCTAACAAAAAGCCGGTGTAGTTTTCATGGAATACTCGTATATTAAGGTTCTCTGCCCAACTGCCTAGCATCACGGATGCATTTGCAAATAGGGTTCCACTACCAAATATTTCTCGCAGCCCACCCAAGGCAACAAGCAGCAACAAGAAACCCAGCCCCATCATTAATCCATCGACGATTGAAGGTAGTACAGCCTGCTTTGAAGCAAAGGCTTCTGCTCTAGCGATGATCGCGCAATTGGTTACTATTAAAGGAATGAATATGCCTAAGACGTTGTGTAAGTCAGGCAAATAAGCATTCATCAACAAGTCTACGACCGTTACATTTGTGGCGATAACCATCACGTAAAAAGGTATGCGAATTTCGCGTTTAATCCAGTGCCGACAAAATGAAACGGAAGCATTGGATATCAGCAAAGTAATTAACGTTGCGATACCTAAACCAAAGCCATTAACCGCATTATTCGTGACCGCCAGTAAAGGACATAATCCCAGCAATTGAACCAATCCGGGGTTATTTGTCCATAAGCCATCAAGCATTATTTTTTTATAGCTAATGTCACTCATTGGATGATACTCCTTCAGCAGCTAGCTTTAAGCTTTCCCTTACCGCATTCACGACCGCTCTTGGCGTGATCGTCGCTCCCGTAAACTGGTCAAATGCACCGCCGTCTTTTTGCACTTTCCATTGCTCCACACTGGGATTATTTAGAGACTTTCCGGTAAATTGAAAAATCCAATCGTCCTTGGCCGTTTCAATTTTATCACCTAAACCTGGGGTTTCTTTGTGAGAAATTATTCGAACTCCTCTTAAACTTAGGTCTTCGAGATTAACCCCAACCAGCATACTAATGGAGCCGCTGTACCCTTCAAGCGAAGTGACTTCAAACACTTTAGCCACCTCTTTTTCTCTTTGAAGAACAGAATAGACTTTCACCGCATTAGCAATCCCATCTGCAGTTACGTTTAGCTCAGTCATCGAGCCAAGTAAATCATTGTCATAAGAGTCTGGGGCGATTATTTCGTGCAGTTTTACTAAATGACGCTGTCGGATGTTTTCAGCAATGTCATCCTTAGTTAACCACTGAACGCTTGCCAGTAAAATCACACCGAAGAAAGCAAAAACGCCTAAGGTTAGCCCAGCTTTAGCAATAGGATTTAATGTCAAACTACTGATCATTTTGCTGCCTTCGTATTGCTGAAGCGTGCCCAAACACTCTTGGCTGCGTGTAATAGTCAATGACAGGTACCGCCATATTCATAATCAAAACCGCAAACGCTACCGAGTCAGGATAAGCCCCCCAAGTACGGATAATATAAATGAAGCTTCCTATACTGACG
>CALHTA010000189.1 GCA_938038645.1 uncultured Thiotrichaceae bacterium | reverse complement strand
CTTTGTGAATAATGAGACAAGTGTAAAATTTAGGCTATTATAGTGGTTAAAATTATTTTCAGAGATTCCCTATGACATTTTCCATCGTTGGCCATTGCACACGCACTAATATGACAGGCGTCGCTATTACCACCTCAAGTATTGCTGTTGCCAGTCGTTGCCCTTGGGTACGTGCTGGAATTGGCGCTGTAGCCACCCAGAATGTGACTGACCCAAGCCTAGGCCCGTTAATTTTGGATTTCATAGAGCAAGGCTTTGATGCACAAGATGCTTTGGACAAAGTCACCGAGGGAAGGGAAAACATAGATTATCGCCAGCTCACAGTGGTTGATACACACGGAGATCTCGCTCACTTCACTGGCGCGAATATCTTAGGAACTAACAAGGTCGTTGAAGGTGCTAGCTGTGTTGCAGCCGGTAATTTGTTATCGAGTGCTGAAGTACCACGAGCGATGGCAGAGCAATTTGAAGCAGGCGCTCATTTACACCTAGCTGAGCGTTTATTACTAGCGCTTAAAGCAGGAGTTGATGCAGGTGGGGAAGAAGGCCCAACGCATTCATCTGGTTTGAAAGTGGCTCATGTAAACAGCTGGCCATTAGTCGATTTACGCATCGATTGGACTGACGGCGACCCAGTGAATGAACTCATGGATTTGTGGAAAGCATATGAACCAGAAATGGATGCTTACACCACTCGAGCCATCGATCCAAGTGCGGCACCTAGTTATGGTGTGCCGGGAGATCTCTAGCAATAATCACTAATTGAAGGTGGGTGATGGGCAACGAATTAAATCAGTTTCATGAACAGCTAAAAAACGTCCACCCACCGATTGCTTCTTCGCCATCACTGCCTTCAATAAGCTACAGCGCCCCTGAGGTACTAGAGCTCGAAAAGCAAGCTATTTTCAAAAAGTCATGGATAGGCATTGGTCGCGCGGATCAGTGGACAAAAGCTGGAGATTACAGCAGCCGAACCATCATTGACATTCCTGTTATCATCACTCGTGATGAAACGTTGCAACTCAAAGCCTACGTCAACAGCTGCCGCCATCGGGGCGCTCGGTTATTAGAAAGTGGCGAGGGCCGTTGTAAAACTTTTAGCTGCCCTTTTCATCGATGGACTTATCAATTGAACGGCTCTTTGTTGCAAGCACCTGAGTTTGCAAAAGATGGACCCTTAAACAAAGCGTACTATGGCTTGCTTGAACTCCCGATAGCTGAACAAGATGGCTTTGTATTTATTGGCTTATCAAATGATTTGCCACCGCTGTCCGAATGGCTAGGTGACTTCTCTGAACTACACGCGCCTTGGAATTTCCCCAAAATGCGCAGCTACAAACGTCACCTATTTACGGTGAAGTGTAATTGGAAAGCCTTCCTTGACGTCTTCAATGAATATTATCACCTGCCCTTTGTGCACCCTGACTCGTTAGACAGCATGTATCTTCCGCCTGAACCTGCTGACCAAGTGACCGGCCAATATGCTTCTCAATTTGGAAGAACAGACGGCAATCCCTCCTTGTTAGAGGACACTCAGGAATTTGCACTTCCGCCAATTCCTGAGATTAGCGACAGGACTGCCAACGGTACCCGCTACAGTTGGCTGTTTCCCAACATGACGTTTGCCGCCAATAAAGACGCGGCTTGGATGTATGAAGCGTTGCCAATTGACTCACAAAACTCAGAAATTGCACTGACACTCTGCCTGCCGGAAGCCTCATTTGAACTGGAAGATTTTGAAGAGCGCGCTCAATATTACTTCAAGCGATTGATTGCCGCGGTTGAAGAAGACATTCCTGCATTAGAAAACCAACAGGCCGGTTTGAACGCCCCAATCTCCCAACAGGGTCGATATCATGAGCTGCTCGAGCCGAATGTGTCAGGGTTTGCCTTTTGGTATTCGACGATGATGCAACAGACCGCCGGTATGCAAAACTATCGATAAAACTTATTATTAGTGTATATTTAACCCATTGTACATTGTGAGTTTAGTGTCATGGGAACCATTAATAAGTTATCGTCACTCGTTTTTATCTCGTTTTTAGTCGCTGGGTGCGGTAGCTCTGAGACTACCAGCACCGATGGAGCTAACGGCTCCAATGGTGGAACCTTAGCGTTAAAAACAGCGGCTTCTAACGCAGAGCTTGAAGCTCAAATAAAAGCATCCCTGATAAATAACTACGCATCTGTTAATAATAACTACTCTGTGTATACGAACGATGCGATCGCTAGCGTACCTACCGCAGTAGCGACTTCAGCTGAAGCAGCGGCTGACGGTTCAACTGCGACATCCTCAACCAACACCCAAGAATCTGCTGTCGATGAAGCGGACCGTATGAAAACGGATGGCAGTCATCTTTATGTCAGCTCGATCGACCAACCCAGCATTAGTATCTTCAAAGCAGAAACGGGTGCTGCACCGCTTGTAAAAAAGCATGACTTTACCACATTGAATAGCGCTCCCCTCGCTGGCTTTTATCTACGTGATTCAGAAGATCAAATTCTAGCCATCGCAGGTGATGGAAGAACGGCTTATCCAATGTGGGACATGTGGTTTACTCCATACTATTGGCAAAACCGCCAAACAGAACTATTTTATCTCGATGTTAGTGACCCTGCTGTCCCGACTCAGCAAGCTAAACTAAGCATTGATGGCCAGCTTATTAGCAGTCGCCGAATTGGCTCCTATTTGTATTTAGCCACTCGCCACACACCCATGCCAAAAGGAATTGTTGAGTACCCTCAAACACAGACAGATGCCGCGGTTAACCGCAATATCATTAACAACGCTAGTTTGAGTGACCTGCTACCGACATATAGTGTTAACGACGGTGAAGCACTTAGTCTCTTTGAGAGTGGCGACTGTTTCTTGTCTGATTACACCAACCCGAATGACCGCCAAAGTAGCATCATTAGTGTGGTGGCAATAAATTTGGATGCAGCCAGCCCAGCACCAGAAGCCAAGTGCTTTATGGGTGATGCTGAAACGCTGTATGTCTCTGAAAAAGCGCTATATCTTGCGACAACAGGCTACCAATACAGCATAGATAATGGTGTATCTACTTATAGCGGCACACCCACAACTGAGATCCACAAATTTGCACTTAAT
>CALHTA010000188.1 GCA_938038645.1 uncultured Thiotrichaceae bacterium | reverse complement strand
GCCCAAAACGCAGACGATGACTTCGGGCGAATTGAAATCTGGAACATTAAAAATGGCGGCGGCGGTTGGAGTCACCCTATTCATGTGCACTTTGAAGAAGGCGTAATACTCAACCGAGACGGAGCCCCACCCCCTAAATGGGAGCAGTGGGCGCGTAAGGATGTGTATCGTGTGGGACCTGCGGATGATGAAAGTGACACCGTTCAAATAGCGATTCGCTTCCGCGAGTTTGCGGGTACCTTTATGGAGCACTGCCACAATACTCAACACGAAGATCATGCCATGCTGCTACGTTGGGATGTAGAGCACCCCGGTCAAGTCAAATTGATGCCGACCCCAATCCCTACTTGGGATGGTGTTGAGTATGTAAATACCCATGCACTACCAACCTTCCGCTGTGGTAGCGGTGTAGGGACAGGTATAGGCAACGGCCGAGATGACTGCACGATTGATCCACCTCCAGTGACACCTGTAGACATTACCGTTGATGGAAGCTTGACTGACTGGACTGGAATTAATGCAGTTGCAACAGACCCTGACGATATTACTGGCGACAATAACCGTATCAACTGGAAACAGGCATTTATTGCGAACAATGACAGTAAGCTTTATATCGCCTTTGAAAACTACACCCCTATCAACCCTTTAGCTTCAACAGGTGTAGATTTGAAGTGGGGTTGGCAAGTACTGATTGATACCGACAAAGACCCCAACACGGGCTTCAAGAATGGAGGTGTCGGCGCTGACTACATTGTGCAAGGTAACTATGTTTCACGCTATACCGGAAACGGGACAAACTGGAGCTGGGAGGCTCTCTTAGGGCCTATTGGTTCAGCTTACTCTGGCAACCTAGCAGAGTTAAGTATAGACCTCGCTAGGATCGGCAATCCAAACAGTATTCGCGTGGCATTTCGTGGTGATAACAGAGCCTTTGGTGGCTCACAAACTGACCTGTTACCTGATGATATCAATAGCTTCATTGAGTATGACTTGGCAGGTGACAATGCAGGAGACGTCACTTCTAACGCACTGACAACCCCTATTACCGTTGATGCGCTAGTCACTGACTGGGCTGGTGTTACGCGCTTTGGTGTCGACCCCTCTGAAGCACCTGATACAAGCAGTGCGATGGACTTACGGAATGTGGCCATGTCGCACGATGCAACATCCGTGAACATTCTTTATGACATGTATAACCCAATTGAAGGGACTAACTCAGGAGGAAGGTTCCTTTCTTGGGGGTGGCAGACTTATCTAGACACTGACCAAGATACAAGCACGGGTTATAGAGTCAGCAGTATTGGTGTGGACTACCTGGTTGAGGGTTATGCGGTCAGTCGCTACACCGGTGATGGCACCAGTTGGAGCTGGGAATTAGTTGGTGTGGCAACGGGTCAAAGTGGTGCAAACTTTGCCGAGCTCACTTTCCCTAGAAGCTTAATCGGAAACCCCTCTGAGGTACGCGTGATCAGCCGAGCCAACAACAGAGCTATTGGCGGAACCCTTATTGACTACTACCCTGATGGTCAAATTGTCGCGGATAGCCCGCAGCAGTTCTTCAAGTACTCGTTCGGTGGTGCAGAGCCGCCGCCTCCGACTGTCGACGTGTCAAACTTAGTCGAGGCCATCACTATCAACGGTACAACTGATGACTGGAACGGCCTTACGCCTTTTGCTAACGACCCAGAAGATATGCCGGCAGCCAGTGACTATATCGACTGGAAGAGTGCAACGATGGCGCACAACGCTGATACGCTTTACTTGCTTTACCGCAATCACGGTGCCATTAACCCAGCAAGAGCTACCGGCACGTTTATACCGTGGGGATGGCAAGCCTATCTCGATACTGATGATAATGCTGAAACGGGCTTTAAAGTTGGGTCTATTGGTGCGGACTATATCTTGCAGGCCACCTCACTCAGGAGCTATTCGGGGTCGAATAACAGCTGGAGTTGGACACTGGTCTCACCCGCCACCACCGTTTTTAATAATGACGTGGCTGAGTTATCAGTACCGTTAGCATCTTTGGGCAATCCGAGCCGCGTACGCGTCTTGTTTAAAGGCAATAACCTTTCAGTGGGAGGTGAAGGTACCGACTCCTATCCTGAGAATGCCAACTTGCCCAATAACTACTTTAGTTATGTTTTAAGTGATATGGAGCCGCCTGCTCTTCAGTAAGTCGCATCACTCTTTAAAGTCCCTAGAGGCGCCCTTGGTTAATAATAGCCAAGGGCTTTCGACAAATTAAATTGGTCGTTAGATATGTATATAAATTCTTCCCTTCGGCAAGCGGCACTCATGTGCGCGCTGACATTAGCAATCATCTTTCACACCCCATTATTCGCTGCGAGTCAAACCAGTGGTGGCTCTGTTTGGGGTGCTGATTATTTCCCTAACTATGAATTGACCTCTCATGACGGCGAAAAGGTTAAGTTTTTCGATGACATGATCAAAGATAAAGTGGTGGCGATCAATTTCATCTACACAACCTGCCCTGACGTCTGCCCGCTTGAAACAGCTCGTATGAAAGAGGTTTATCAATTACTGGATGGACGGGTGGGCAAAGACGTCTTTCTCTATTCGATTACGATTGATCCTGAAATCGACACACCTGACGTGCTGTCTGACTACATGAAAAAATTCAAGGTCCCCGCTAATTGGAAATTCCTTACGGGTAAAAAAGAGGACATTATCAATATCCGTAAAAAGCTAGGTGTGTACATCGAAGATATACAGAGCCTAGATTCAAAGAATCACAATTTGTCGCTCGTTATTGGCAATCAAAAAACGGGTCGTTGGATGAAACGTTCACCGTTTGAAAACCCTTACATACTCGCATCGCAAATTGGCGGTGAGTTACACAACTGGAAAGACAGTCGAAAAAATAATCGGGTTTATCAGGAAGCGCCCAAGCTACGCAATATCTCGCAGGGAGAAAGCCTGTTCCGTACGCGTTGTGCGTCTTGTCACACCGTTGGTGAAGGTGAAATT
>CALHTA010000187.1 GCA_938038645.1 uncultured Thiotrichaceae bacterium | reverse complement strand
GTTACTGGCACCCCTTCGGACTCAAGCATGTCGATTTCTTTTAACAATGCCTCTGGTGATAACACCACACCATTGCCGATCATGCACTCCACATTTTCGCGCAAAATACCGGATGGGATTAAATGTAAAACGGTTTTCTCACCCTTAATGACCAAGGTATGTCCAGCATTGTGCCCACCTTGAAAGCGAACCACTCCACTGGCGTTCTCCGTCAAAAGGTCAACAATCTTACCCTTGCCTTCATCACCCCATTGGGTCCCAAGCACTACAACAAACTTACCCATCTCAACTCTCTCTAAGCCAAACTAACGTTTCTTTCGATTCTAAGTCGCAGGAACTATTTGCCATTGCCCTGAACTTTGCTCAATCACTCGATCACAGCCTTGCGAACTTGCAGGTATTTGATCCTGTGACACTAATTGGCGAATGACTACTTCGCCTTGCTCTCTCAATGTTGTTATTAAGGCCAAGAGCTCAGGATCGTCACCAACCGGTGCCAATATTCCACTACTATCCAATGGCGTATCAACTAATCCCTTCAATTCTAATAAAGTCCTAAGGTTACAACTAAAACCTGTTGCTGGGCGTGAGTTACCAAAGTTTTCGCCAATACCATCATAGCGCCCGCCCCTAGCAATCTCTCTGCCGTTCTCGGGTATGTAAGCGGCATACACTATTCCAGTATGGTAGGTGTAACCTCTCATTTCTGCTAAATCAAGGTTAACCACTAATGATGGATAAGCTTGCATCAGCTTTTCAACTAACTGCTTAAGGTAACTAAGAGACTCTGAAATTTCTGGGCTTGCAACACTCAGTTTTTTGGCGGCCTCGCCCTCAAGCAAAGCTATATCGCCATGAAGCCTTGGTAAGGATTTTAACAAATCACAGCTAGATGCATCAAAAGAAGACTGTTCTAACCAACGGTCAATTTCAGGTAATGATTTTCGCTCAAGCTGATCCAAATACGTTTTTTCTTGAGTCGCTGACAAGCCTACTTGAGCCACTAAAGCCCTAAGGATTCCAACATGCCCCAGATCTAAAACAATCTTTTTAGAGCTAGCGAGCTGCAAAGTTTCAATCATTAATGCAATGACTTCAAAATCACTTTCCAAGCCAGCATGACCAAAAAGCTCAGCTCCAACCTGAATGGGTGAACGAGATCCCCCCGCTACAGCACTGTGAGTGCGTAGAACCGAACCGATATAGCAGAGCCTGTTGGGTTGATTTGGAAGCAGAGACATTCCATGAGAATCTATTCGAGCAACTTGCGGAGTGATATCCGCCCGTAAACCCATCATCCGACCATTCGTTTGATCCGTAATTTTAAACGTTTGAAGATCAAGCTGTGATCCCATCGCAATGCTTAGCGACTCAAGGTACTCAACCAAAGGCGGCATAACAAAACGATACCCCCAGCCTCGATATAAATCCAAGAGCTCTCTTCGCATTGCTTCAAGAGCCTCTGCTTCTGCAGGCAAGGATTCGTTAATTCCATCAGGAAGCAACCAGTATTTCATGTCAAACGATTCTCGTGTGGCATTAAATCAAAAAGAGTAATATCAGGCCTGCAACCATACTGCCGAAACCCATCAGACGTAAAGACTTATCCGGCATTTCCAGAACACTTTTATACACTTCTTTTAATTTGGAGGGGGCTAAGAAGGGTAGAACCCCTTCGATTATGAGCACCAAGGCAAGAGCAGCTAAAAGATCATTCCAATTTAGATTCACTATTAACTGCTCTTGATTGATATTGTGCGACTTAAATGATTATTGGGTTTTCTGCTTAAAGTAGCGGAAAAACTCTGAGTCAGGATCCATGACCATCACGTCACGAGATTTTCCGAGCGACTTTCTGTAAGCCTCAAGACTACGATGGAAAGAATAAAACTCGGCGTCTTTAGTATAAGCTTCAGCATAAATATTTGCGGCTTGAGCATCACCTTGACCTCGGATTTTCTCAGCAGCACTATATGCATCCGCTTCAATAATCACAGAATCACGATCGGCAGCCGCTTTAATTCTTTCAGCCTCTTCTCGACCACGAGCACGAAAATCTTGAGCAACACGTTCACGCTCTGATCTCATTCGATTAAAGACCGACTCACTAACTGAGTTGGTGAAATCTATTCGACTCACACGAACATCGACAATGGAGACCCCCAACTGGTTGGCTGCTTCATTAGACTTTGTTTGAAGAGCTTCCATTATCTCATCACGCTCTCCAGAAATAGCTTCCTGAATTGTTCTCTTAGAGAACTCATTTCTTAAACCATCTTTCATGATGCTTTCAAGACGATTTTGAGCTCGTGTAATATCTCCACCCGTTGAACGATAGAACTTACCCGTCTCTGAGATACGCCATTTCACAAAGAAATCCACTTGAACGTATTTCTTTTCATTCGTTAGAAATCGCTCCGGATTCGCATCAAGCGATAGAATCTGCGAAGAGAAGCGCTCTACACGATTCCAAATTGGGATCCTAAAATGCAGCCCAGGCCCGATGTCTTCCTCAACAATCTCACCAAAACGGAATTTAATCGCTGTTTCACGCTGATCAACAACGTAAGCAGAGCTCATGATAATGACTAGAACAGCCACGATCGCTAAAATTATAGGATTTTTCATTGTCTGCTCTCCCGAGTTGCATCACGGAGGGATCTAGTAGGTACATTATTTGCACGATCGGCCGCATTACTCATTGCGCTAGCAACGGCTCCCCTGACTTCCAGACTACTACTGCCAGTAGCGCCAGCATTGCCTTGAAGCTTATCTAGAGGCAGGTACAACATGTTATTTCCCGACTTAGAGTCAATCATGACCTTTGAGCTACTTTCTAATACTTGTTCCATTGTCTCAAGATAAAGTCGCTCTCGAGTAACTGCAGGTGCTTTACTGTAAGCAGAAGACAGCTGTTCAAAACGTGACGATTCACCTTGTGCTTTTGAAATTGCCTGGCTTCTGTAGGCCGTTGCATCTTCTATTATACGGGCCGCTTTACCTCGCGCGTTTGGCACCACTTGCTTCGCATAGGTTTCTGCTTGGTTTTTAAACCTGTTCTGATCTTCTCGTGCACGAATAGCGTCATCAAATGCGTCTTTAACTTCCTTAGGGGCTTCTGCATCGGTCACATTGACCTTCATAATGTCTATACCCGATTTGTAGTCATCGAGAACGCGCTGCATGATCAGCTGGATGTCTGGTGCCATTTTTTCACGATCCGCACCAATTATTGAATCCATGTTTGTACGACCAACCACTTCACGTAACGCACTTCGCATTACGTTATAAACCGTCGCAATCATCTGATTACTTTCATAATCCGGCAAAAACACATTAAATAGATAGTCTTCAGGATTTTTGATTCTGTACTGAACATTTACTGCAATAGAGATGATGTTTTCATCTTTGGTCAGCATGTGAGTACTTCCACTCGCATCGCGAGCCGTTCTGCTTCTGTCCACATCAACTTTTTCTACTGTATCAATGGGGTAAGGCATGTGCCAATGAAGGCCAGGCATTGTTGTTCGGTGATATTTACCGAATCGCAACTCGACGCCTCGCTCAGCAGAGTCGACTGTGTATATTCCAGTTAAAAGCCATGCTATGAGCGCTATTGCACCTAGACCGATTAAGACCCCTTTGTTTATACCACCACCTTCACCGTCGGAACTGTTATTGCTTGAAGATCCACCCCCGAACAATTGACCCAACTTATCATTCATTTTTTGAATGGCGTCTTCGATTCCGTCGGACGAATTTCCTCGTGAAGGCTTATTGCTCCACGGGTCTTTATCTTTGTTTCCACCTGGTTCGTTCCAAGGCATGTATTAACTCCGTCTGTTGGTTGAACTGGCCTGCGCCTGAATTTCAACTATATGGGCAAAATTCAAAAAATCAAAGGTGGTAATTGTAAGCTGCCAAATATTAACAGGCAACGTATTAAGCAAATTACTTGATAGACTGCCATTCCGCATTTAAACCCAGTCTTTGTAAGGCCTGTTTCAATAACAATGACCCAGGCTCAGACTGATGCCAAGTCGACGCACCAGAAGGATGTGGCAAGGGAATCAAAGTACAGAGTTGGCCCGCAATTTCTTGCTCAAACTCTTGACCAATCACATCCGTTAATTTCTTGACTGGTAAAAACTGTGAAATTGCTAGCTTTCCAACTAATATTA
The DNA here is from genome assembly GCA_938038645.1 of uncultured Thiotrichaceae bacterium. Lineage (GTDB taxonomy): Bacteria > Pseudomonadota > Gammaproteobacteria > Thiotrichales > Thiotrichaceae > Leucothrix. Next base: position 6,439 of record CALHTA010000187.1, on the reverse strand, counting down.
TTAATTTAGGCTTTAGCAATTCAAACTCTGCATCCATCCATGCTCGACAAGCCGTGATTTCATCACGATCTGGAACTCTATCCCCTCCGTTTGGCTTTTTACCTGGAAAACAGCGACAGACTGACGCTATGTAAACCGAACGCCTGAATTTGTCCTCGTTAACCCCTTGACTATCAAACCACTTAAACAGCGTCTTCCCGGCTGTCCAACCAAAAGGTTTGCCAATAACGCCCTCTCTATCGCCTGGTGCTTGACCAATCAATATAATCGGTGAAATTATCGGTTCACAAGTTATGACAGGGCCGATCATATTTGGGCAGGTTTGACAGCTCTTCAGCTTTTTTTGATGCTGCAAAAGCGACAGTGTTTTTGTTTGTTTCTTCACGGCAATAATGAAATGGGGGTGAAAGACAGCAACTCTAATTTATTCATTACATTCATTATTTTGCAACTGTTTTAGGGTTTCAATCATCACTTAACATTACCCATTCGTCGCGAAACCTTCAGCGTTAACGATATTTAAGGAAGTGACAACTCATTGATTAAGTTAATTTAGTTAACTAATCGCTATTTTGAAATATCAAATATGTTCGACAAAAATAAACAAACTGCTATCTCTGCTATCCCAAGTACAATTCTGCTCTCAACAGGACGACAGGCACCCCACTTTCACCGTATCAATATAGAATACTTTTGTATTTATTATAACGTTCAAAATAGCATAACTAAACAGGCGCTGTACCGAGGCTTAACTAATAACCTGATCGGATCAAGTATTGACTTAAGACAGAAGGCAAAAGAATGGAAAAACGAGCACAAAGCGATTTTTGAAGACCTTGTTTTAAAATTATCTCTCGACCTCAAGCGGCTACAGAAGCAATTACCAACGTTGGCTCTAAGGCGTTTTCCTTTAGATATTGATAGTTTAAAAAGTATCATCAGCAAAACCCCTAACGATCACCTCTGTCACTTCCATTTGGCGTGGCTTTACTCGATAACAAATGAGCCTGTACTAGCCGAAAGGCATTTTAATATTGCCGCCCTACAAAGTCAGAATATCAATCCAGATTTTGCCTGTTTTGCTTATAGGCACCTCGCCAACAGCCAAATTAAAAATGGCAAGTTAGCCCAAGCCCTTCTAACGATCGAGGCGGCCTGTACACAGTCGCAAACTTACAACGCCGAACTCCAGTTTGAAAGAGTTCGGTTACTCTCTATAAGTAACAAAACAACTCAAGCATTGCCTTACCTTGCAAACCTCATTAAAAAAAATCCTCATTATTCAGTAATGGCCTTACAAGACCTGCAAGCACTCAATAATCCATCGCTTAATCGGTTTTTCGCACAAGAAAAAGAAAAACACATCGCTAACATTAAACTGCAAATTGTTCAGCACTGGAAAAATGACCCTCTGCATTTATTAAATCTAGATGCTGAGTTAGGGCAAAAGAACAGCCGAAAAATTATTATAGACAAACAGGGTGAGCTGCTCTCAAGGCTACCAAACCTAATGATTTTCAATGAGGCAATCAGTAGTGAATTAATCCAAAAAAGCAGCCGTACTATCATTGTTCGCTCACTTAACCAGCGCAAGCAACAATATATTAAAAAGATAGAGCAACATCAGGAAAGGGCAAATAAAGCTCACTCTACGGGTCAATGGATGGTTTATACCGCAATCGTCGTGTTGATTTCTCTAGGGCTTAGTTACGCTGTTAGTAGTTTAGCCCAACAGTTTGGTTATCATCTTCCAGTAAACCTCTTAGTTCAATCTGTTGTTCTTAGCTCAGCTTTTGTGCTTGCGATTACTGGCTTTATTTTTCTCCACTTTACACCGAGTAAACTGACCGATCTATTGCGTCAAAAGCAGCGGTTAGAAACACTCAGTCTTCGTCTTGGCCTATCCACAGGTTAGCTGGATAATTTCTTAACCCATAGCGCGGTAGCACCTGAAACGGCCACTGGCATTGCGATAAAGTTAAGCACCGGAATAATAGTTATCAGTGTTGTTGCAAGCCCAAAGCCCAAAGCGTCCCAACGATTCTTTCTTAAAACGGTAAGCTCTTCTTTCATAAACAAATTGTGATTACCCATTGGATAGTCGGTGTACTGTAGTGAATACATCCAGGCCCCATAGACTAACCAAACCGCTGGAGCAATGAGATTAAGACCTGGAATTACAGTAATCAACAATAAAACTGGCATCCACTTCAACATGTATAAAACCTTACTCACTTCACTGCCTAGTGTCTTACCAACATTTTTAACTAATGAGATATTATTGGATCCAACAACATTCCCTCCCCGCAGCTTTAACTCAACTTTTTCAGCGAGTAGTGCGTTAAAAGGTGCCGCAATGAAATTAGCGACAATACTAAACGTAAAATAAATCACTAATAAAATAAGCAAAGCAAAAAAAGGAAGTAACAACCATTCTACCCACGAGAGCCATATTGGTAACCAACCTAAAAGCCGCTCAATTAACTGCTGATATTGGGTGTAGGCTAACCATACTGCACCGCTAAATATCACCATATTTATTAATAGCGGTATCAAGACAAACCCTCGAATACCTTTTTGAAAAACAAGGGAAAAACCTTGAAAGAGGGAAGAAAAACCCTGAACAAAACCACCAATCATGCGGCGTAACTCCTGACATTAGCATTTAAGCTCTATTGGACAAATACTACAGTTTTTTAACAAAAAAAACGACCTACCCTTTTCAGGGAGGCCGATGAATATCATGATGCCTTATCAGGGCATTTCATAATGATGGGAAATTAATTTTTATGATTAGATAAATCTTTTGTTCTCATTCTTTAATGTTTAGTTGAGTGATCCCACCGAAAGTTAAGTTCATTAATTTCACAAGCTTTTAAAAGCTACCAGCGAGGTTTATTATCAATAGTTCAAAATATTACAAACCTGTAATGAACTATATAAGTAATAACTCCACTTAAAAGAATCGACAGAGCAGCACAGCACTTTATAACGCTGCATGTCTTTACTACCTTTAAAATATAAAAAAACGGAGTTTTAATAAATGCATTTACATAACAGACTGTTTGCTGAATTTTTCGGCACGCTTTGGCTAGTACTCGGTGGTGTTGGTAGCGCTAAATTAGCAGCGGCTTTCCCTGACGTTGGAATTGGTTTAGTCGGTGTTTCTTTTGCCTTTGGTTTGACTGTTCTCACCATGGCTTATGCAGTTGGCCACATTTCAGGCGGTCATTTTAATCCGGCGATTTCAATCGGCCTGTGGTTTGGTGGTCGTTTTTCTTTTGCTGAGCTTATTCCGTACATCATCGCTCAAGTAGCGGGTGCATGTGCTGCTGCTGCAATCCTTGCAATAATCCTCACTAATGGTCCTGACGGAGCTGCAGCGATTGGCAATCTCGCATCTAACGGTTATGGCGAAGCTTCCCCAGGCAAGTTCAACCTAATCGCTGTTATCATTACTGAAGTTGTTATGACAGCTGCATTCCTAATGGTAATTATGGGTGTGACTGATACAGGTGATTCAAGTGTAGGTGGAACCATCAAAGGTCGCGCACCAGCAGGTTTTGCTCCGCTTGCAATTGGTATGTGTTTAACTCTGATTCACTTAATTTCGATTCCAGTATCGAATACGTCTGTGAACCCTGCACGTAGTACAGGTCCTGCATTAATCTCAATGGACGCAACAGCACTGTCGCAGCTATGGGTATTCTGGGCGGCTCCTATCGCCGGTGCAATCATTGGTGCACTAGCTTATCGCGCGCTAATGGGTGCAAAGCAGGAAGCTTAATCCCAAGTGTCACAGCCTGATTATTCAGGAATAAAAATGCCCGAATTTACTTCGGGCATTTTTCATTTAAGGTCGACTGACTGACAATAAATCAGTTAAATTTTTCTCCAACGTCGACCTGATCTAGCCATCATTTCAACGGCAGCTGTTGGGCCTTCGCTATTACTGTCATAGGTTTCCGGCTTAGTTCCTGATTTCTCCCAGCCTTCCATAATTGGGTCAATCCATTCCCAAGCAGCTTCAACTTCATCCCCTCTCATAAACAGAGTCTGATCACCACGAACTACATCCATCAATAAACGCTCGTAAGCATCCGGCATCCGACCTGTATCCTGAGCTTCTGCGAATGCAACGTCTAGCGGCGTAGCATGAAGTCTAAACCCTCCAGGGCCAGGTTCCTTAGTCATTAGTTCTAACTCTAGACCTTCATCCGGTTGTAATCGGATACTCAACACATTATTTGAGATGGGTGTAGACAAATTCCCAAAGACTAAATGAGGTGGTTTCTTAAACACAATTGCAATCTCGGTAACTTGCGAACGCAGTTTTTTCCCGGTCCTTAAGAAAAATGGAACGCCAGCCCATCGCCAATTTTCGATTTCAGCTTCAATAGCAACATAACACTCCGTAGTGCTCTCTGGGTTTTTAGCCTCATCCACATAGGAAGGAGAATCAGGCCCTGCAAGATATTGCGCGCGTACTGTTTTGTTTAATGCGTCGAACCCTTTGATAGGTTTAAGTGCACGTAGTACTTTTAATTTTTCATCTCGAACAGCGTTGGCATTAAAATCGTGTGGTGGCTCCATCGCTATCAAGCAAATCAACTGCATCAAATGGTTCTGCACCATGTCTCGCATGGCACCAGAGTTGTCGTAATAACCTCCACGAGTACCAACCCCTAGCGACTCTGCTGCAGTAATTTGCACATGGTCAATTGACTGTGCGTTCCAAATCGGTTCAAAGAGTGCGTTGGCAAATCTTAAGGCCATTAAATTCTGAACGGTCTCCTTGCCCAAATAGTGGTCAATACGATATATGCATCGCTCTTCAAATACCGCGCCTATATCAGAGTTCAGCTGCTGGGCACTTTTAAGGTCATGGCCTAACGGCTTCTCTACAACAAGACGTGCTTTACCATCCGAAAGACCTGCATTGGATAAACCATGCGCAATAACACCAAAAAAAGTTGGACTAACAGCAAGATAATAAACACGTATTCTGTCTGGAAATTGATCGAGCATATCAACCAGTTCTGTCCAACCTTCTGGGTCAGTGACATCATTCGGAATGTAATGGATTCGCTCTAAGAAGCTGCTTAATAGCTCAGAATCAAGCTCATCGGCTGGGATGTGTTTTTCAAGTGCATTAGTCGCTAAAGTTCGATAATCGTCTGTACTATGCTTGCTTAAGGATAAGCCAATAATTCTTGCATGTTCAGGGATCTGAGCAACCGCATGTCTGCGAAATAAAGCTGGCAATAACTTTCGCATAGCGAGATCACCAGTGGCACCAAATATAACAAGGTCAAACGAATTGACAGGAATTACTACACTAGTCATGAAAGTGCCCTAAAAAGTAGACATAAAACATTTAGTTTAACATTAGCTATACTTGCTTCACAGCACTCAATAGAGACTGGCTGATACAAAAAAGGATTTCACTGAAACAGGCGGTGACATTGTAATTTCAGGATTAGAAATGACAACAATGGCAATTTTCTTCGCAGCAGTGCAACTACTGGGGATAATCACCTCAATTTTTGCGCTTCTCTCAACCCGTACATCGCAAGGTACGATCGCATGGGTTGTCACTCTCATTGCGTTTCCTTGGCTTGGAGTGCCCGCCTATTTAATTTTTGGCAGGACGCGGTTTAATGGCTATGTGTCAGCTCGAGTTGAGGATGAAAAAGACTTTCGCAATAAATTAGGGCTTTTTAGTAAAGACATTGACCCTTTTCTTCTGAGTAATTCGAATAAAAATACTGAATTAAATGCCTTTGAAGTTTTGGCAAAGCTTCCTTTCACGCAAGCCAATCATGCTCAACTACTGATAAATGGGCGTCAAACTTTTAAAGACATTTTCGAAGGGATTGAGAATGCTAAAGACTATGTGCTTGTTCAATCTTACATTATAAATGATGACCAGCTTGGTAATGAGCTTTTAGAAATATTAACCAAAGCAGTACAAAAAGAGATTCGGGTATTTTTGCTATATGACGACATAGGCTGCTACCACCTCAGTGAACGCTATATCAAGAAACTTATATTAGCCGGCATAGAAGTTAATTCATTCCACTCAACCCGCAATGTGCAGAATAGATTCCAGCTGAACTTTAGAAACCACAGAAAAATAGTTGTCGTAGATGGTAAAACAGCCTGGTTAGGCGGTCACAACATTGGTGATGAATACCTCAACAAAGATCCTAAATATCCTAATTGGCGCGACACGCATATTCGTTTGGATGGACCATCAGCATTAGGGGTGCAACTTTCATTTGTCGAAGATTGGCATTGGGCTACAGATGATGCTCTTCAGCTCAACTGGCGTCCTGAATCAGCTAAACAACATGATCAGCGAGTGCTAATCCTTCCTTCAGGGCCATCAGACCCTTTTGAAACGGCGAGCCTGATGATGCAACATGCCATGCATGTA
>CALHTA010000186.1 GCA_938038645.1 uncultured Thiotrichaceae bacterium | reverse complement strand
ACTGACTCTGGCACATCAATCCATTCAGAATGCATGATGTGCTCAGATAAATCCTCAGTCCTTACCGGCTGAAATGTTCCTGCACCCACATGCAAAGTCACCTCTGCAGTAGCCACGCCTTTTGCCTTAAGAGCAGCCATTAATTCATCATCAAAATGTAAACCAGCAGTCGGTGCCGCAACCGCACCAGGGCGTTGTGCAAAGACTGTTTGATACCTAGCATGATCCGCCGGAGTATCTGCTCTTTCAATGTAGGGCGGCAAAGGCATATGCCCGTGAGCTTCCAACAATTCAACCGCGGTGCTTTCATGATCAAAGACCAATTCAAATAAAGCGCCTTGACGACCCACAACCTCTGCTTCAAAGGCACCTTCTAGTGTCAAACGCGCACCCGCCTTAGGTGACTTGCTCGATCGAATATGAGCCAGCAATCGGCGGTCATCTAGTAATCGCTCAACTAGCACTTCAATTTGGCCACCTGTTGATTTCTGCCCAAACAAACGTGCAGGTAGCACTTTTGTATTGTTAAAAACCAATAGATCTTCCGGCTGGATCAAATCTAATAAATCTCGAAACTGTCTATCCTGGCACTCGCCACTTTCTTTCATAAGGAGCATGCGGCTAGCTGCCCTGTCATCCAACGCTTCTTGAGCGATTAGATGCGGTGGCAAATCATAATCAAAATCGCTTAGCTTCATAACTGGAATCATAGTGAATTGCTTTCATCTTTAGTTGGGCTCCAGCGTAAGGCGTACTCTGGCAAATCTTCTCGATTAGGAATTGGTGTTGGAACTCCCTCATCATCAACCGCTACAAATTTAAACGTAGCATCGGTCACTTTTTCACGGGTGCCAATACGCCCTCTTCTCACCCATGCTTCCACATGAATATCCATAGAGGTACGCCCCGTCCTGTCGATGGCCGTGTAAACACCTAAGATATCCCCTACCTTGACTGGCTTAATAAAGCTCATACTGTCAACGGCCACCGTAACCACTCGGTTTTGCGCACGCTGTCCAGCACAAATACCCGCAGCAATATCCATCTGTGACAGAACCCAACCTCCAAATATATCGCCAGAAGGGTTAGTATCGGCAGGCATTGCCATGGTGCGACTAGTAATTCGTCCGCGAGTTTCTTCTTTTTCAGCACTCATACAACCACCTCTAAGAATTAATTCTCTACTGTTTTAACCAGCAAAGTTACAATGGCTGGCAATTGTAAACCACAATCACAAATACGGAAACGTTATGACGCCAGAAGAACTCATTGCTTATGATAAAGACCATATTTGGCACCCTTACACCAGCATGCAAAACCCTGTACCCGCTTTTCCAGTAGCATCCGCCAGCGGTGTCGAGCTAACACTTGAAACAGGCGAGGTATTGGTCGATGGAATGTCATCTTGGTGGACGGCTTTACATGGCTATAACCACCCCGTGTTGAATCAAGCGCTGACAGATCAAGCCAGTAAAATGTCGCATGTTATGTTTGGTGGTTTAACTCACGCGCCTGCGGTCGAGCTCGCAAAGCAATTGATTGATATAACTGCTGACAACTTACAGCATGTATTTTTTGCAGACTCAGGCTCAGTTGGCGTAGAAGTGTCGATCAAAATGGCTCTACAGTATTGGATTGCTCAGGATCGTGGAGAAAAGAACAAGCTCCTCACGGTAAGAAGTGGTTATCACGGGGACACCTTTGCGGCTATGTCAGTCTGCGACCCTGTAAATGGTATGCATGACATGTTCACTGGCGTGCTGATTCAGCATTTGTTTGCCGATGCGCCCCCATCGATTAAGGCCGGAGAGCCTTGGCAAGAAAGCCACATCAACTCGTTTAAAACGTTAATCACAGCGCATCATAATGAAATTGCCGCCGTCATTCTTGAACCGATGGTGCAAAACGCAGGAGGCATACGCTTCTATCATCCTGAATATTTGCAAAGAGTCCGTGAGCTTTGTGATGAGTTTGATGTGCTATTGATTTTAGATGAAATCGCTACCGGCTTTGGACGAAGTGGAACTTTATTTGCTTATGAGCAAGCGCAGATAGAACCCGATATATTGGTTTTAGGTAAGGCGTTAACGGGTGGCTATATGACTTTAGCAGCCGTAATGACTAGCCGCAAAGTTGCACACGGTATTGGAAGTGATGGCCAAGGCGTATTAATGCATGGGCCAACTTTCATGGCAAATCCTTTAGCTTGTAGTGTCGCACTGGCTAGTATCAAACTGTTACTAGAGTCCGACTGGCAACAACGAGTCTTAAACATACAACAACAAATGACCGATGAGCTTGCCAAATGTTTAGATTTAGAAATAGTCGCTGACGTTAGAACTAAAGGTGCTATTGGCGTTATACAACTCAATGAAGCGGTCGATATGCATTGGATACAACCACGCCTGGTGGAGCTAGGCGTATGGATTCGTCCATTTGGAAAGCTGCTCTACATTATGCCGCCATTTGTTATAAAACCTGAGCAACTCAGCAAGCTTACCGCCGCTATGCACACAGTCGTTTCTGAGTTTGATGCTCAATTGACGCATCAGAACTGAGAAAATAGAAAATGAGCTAAAAAAAGCCATGACAAACCTCTACAATCCGGTAAAATGCGCAACTCAAATCGAGCGATTGATTGCTTGTAAGATGCCGGGATGGCGGAACTGGTAGACGCGCCGGATTCAAAATCCGGTTCTGGTAACAGAGTGGGGGTTCGATTCCCCCTCCCGGCACCATCTTACGACAAAACTCAAACACAATGTCTTAAAGTACACCTAAAAATATAAATTCCTCGTACTTACGACATCAATCTAGTATCTTTAGCTCATCCAATACCTTGGCTTATACTCGATGCGTTTAATTCTAATAACTACTTTAGTGACATTGCTTTACGGATGCTCCCTATTCGGGACTTATGTCTGGTCACATCCCCAAAAAAGCCAAACCGCACAGTTGGCTGACAAAGCTGAATGTCAATCGATGTCATCCATCGTATTTGGATCAAATGAGGCATTGCTTGCACTAGCTAAATACCCCAACCCTAAACCAAACCCTAGACTTGAAGCTGATTGCTTGGCAGCAAAAGGTTACAATAGAACCTTTATTCCCAAGCAAGCATAAGAAAGCTGAACTATGGCAACTGACTATCTAGGAAGAACAACTGCTTACAAAAAGACTGAAGCAGGCTACAGAGACAAAGCCCTCAAGATGTACCCATGGGTATGCGGTCGCTGCGCTAGGGAATTTGTATACTCAAACTTACGTGAGCTCACGGTTCATCACATAGATCACGACCACGACAACAACCCTGAAGACGGCAGTAATTGGGAGTTACTCTGCCTGTACTGTCATGATCACGAGCATTCAAAGTATGGTGAGTTTGTAAAGTATGGAACGATGGCGGAAAAGGAAGTTAAACCAGCCACACACAATCCCTTTGCTGATCTTAAAAGCATGATGAAGAAATAATCGCCAACGCTACGTTATTTATTCCAGAATCTGTGACAGATGTACTTTGTCCATGACTCGCTTCACTAAGCTGCTGTATTGGTAATCTTGATATTTACGCTTCGTCACTATTTCTTCATAGATTATTTGCATACCAGACTCCTTAGCTTTTTCTAACTGTACCTTCGATGCTAGCCTGAAAGTTACTAATGCTATTGCGAGCCCTATAAAAATACCCGCAATGATTGGTAAAATGAGTTCCTGCATTTTCTCAACCTCCTTCGTGCAAGTATCGCCATCCAAATCCATTTAGCGTCGACACAACCACACTTAAAATCACTGTGAAAGAACCGCCAGAGCCTGCAACTGTAGGGGTCAGTTTAAACAAACTCATCGGGTGTGATTATAAGTATAAGCCAGTAATCATTTAAAAGGAACTACTCTGGCTTGATTAATTTACCAACAGTTAGACCTTGAACAATGATAGAGAAAATCACGATAACGTAGGTCACTACGATCAATGCTTCTCTGGCCTCACCCGCAGGCAATGTTAGCGCAAGCGCAATTGAAATACCGCCCCGTAGGCCACCCCAAGTTAAAATGCGGATCACGTTAGGGGTGAATGTTTTTCGCAGTTTCATCAGCGAAACAGGGACTCCAACGCTAATAAACCTCGCTAGCAGCGTTACTGGAATCATGACTAATCCAGCATATAAATAATTTAGATCGAATGTGAGGATTAAAACCTCCAAACCAATCAAGACAAACAACACCGCATTTAGTATTTCATCGATAAGTTCCCAGAAGTTATCGAGGTGCTCCCGGGTGCGATCTGACATGCCATGCTGGCGACCTCTATTACCAATTAAAAGGCCCGCTACCACAACAAATATTGGTCCTGAAATATGCAAAGCACTCGCTAATGCGTAACCACCAAACACCAAACCCAGCGTTAGCAAAATCTCAACCTGATAGTTGTCGATGCTCGCTAACATACGGAACACAACATAACCAGCAATCAGGCCAAAGCCAACCCCACCCACAGCTTCTTGCAAGAACAGCAACATCACACTAGAGATAGAAACGGGGTCATCCCCGCCTCCCGCTGCGATTCCAAGCAAAACAATAAAAACAACAACTGCAAAGCCGTCATTAAATAGCGACTCACCAGCGATTTTAGTTTCTAGTGTTTTTGGAGCGCCTAAGTGCTTCAGTATGCCTAACACAGCAATGGGGTCTGTTGGCGAGATAAGGGAGCCAAACAGCAAGCAGTAGATAAAGGGTATATCTAGACCGAATAGTGCAAATACATAGTACGACGCAAAGCCCACCATAACCGTTGAACTTAGCATGCCGATACTTGCCAAAATGGCGACAATCCATTTCTGTTTCTTTAGATCTTCGAGACTTACATGCAACGCACCCGCGAACAGTAAAGCGCTTAACATTCCCTGCATAAGCGCTTTGTTAAAGTCGATCTCTTTTAGCATCACCTGCGCATAAGACTCTAATGGAAAGCCAAATTTACCTAAGCCAATCAGTGCAAGCGAAAGCAATAAGGAAATTACCAACAGGCCAATCGTCGTGGGTAATTTTATAAACCGGTGGTTAATATAGCTAAACAGAGCCGCCAAACTGATGAGTGTGGCAAATGTTTGAATGAGATCCATTCTTGTTCCTTGTACTTAATTTGTGACTTATAAACCCATGGCGCTGCGCATGATCTGCTGCTTTACCTGCGGTACTGAATTAAAAAGATTGAGGCCCGTATTGCGAGCAATTTTTACAAACTCTACATCGTGACCAAACAGATGCTTAAACCCTTCCATTACTTTCATTGCGACAAAGTTTTCACCTTTTCGCGCTCGTTCATAGCGTCGGAGTTGCTTATAACTCCCCCAATCTCTAACGCTCTGGGACAATAATATATCGGCAAGAACGACTGCATCCTTAATGCCGAGGTTGACCCCCTGACCTGCCAATGGGTGGATGGTATGTGCTGCGTCACCAATTAGCGCGACTCCGGGACGGACATAAGATGTTGCTTGCGAGCCGCTGAGAGGAAAAGCGGCTCGCTTCCCAATTTCTGTAATCCCACCTAGACGATATTCAGAAGCCTCTGCAAGCTGACGGCAAAACTCTTGATCCGTGAGCCTTAATAACCGACTCGCTCGATCAACAGGAAGTGACCATACGATTGAAGAAAATCCGTTATTAAGGGGAAGTAACGCTAAAG
>CALHTA010000185.1 GCA_938038645.1 uncultured Thiotrichaceae bacterium | reverse complement strand
GGCTAACAATCCCATGACTTCGGGTTCATTGGGGGTAAGCTGGTGCAGCATGCTAGCTAAGCGTATTGCTTCTTCACAAAGGTCCGTGCTTCCTGGGTCATTCCTTTCAGCAGAGTGGCCTTCATTGAAAATCAGGTAGATAACAGCGAGCACAGAATTAACTCTGCTAGGCCACTGCGTTGAGTCTGGCACTTTGTAAGGAATGCCCGCTTTGCTTATTTTGGCTTTGGCGCGCACTAAGCGCTGGGCAAGCGTCGCTTCAGGAACTAAGAACGCACGCGCGATTTGTGATACTTCTAAACCACCCAAGGTTCGTAAAGTGAGTGCGATTTGTGCTGATTCCGATAAGGCCGGATGACAGCAAGTGAAAATTAATCGTAAACGCTCATCTTCAATCATTTGATCTACCAATTTTTCGGGATTATCTGGTTCAGCCGCATGCTGCTCATTAAAAAGTCCGATAGATTCCTGCTTACTTTCAAAATTAGCTTTTCGCCGCAGCCGATCAATCGCTTTGTTCTTGGCAATTTGTAATAACCAAGCGCGAGGCGATTCTGGGATGCCTTTTTCGGGCCATCTTTCCAGCGCGGTTAGAATGGATTCTTGGAGTACATCCTCTGCTAAGTCAAAGTCATTGAGATGTTTAACCAAGCAAGCATAAAGATAACCCCAATGCTCGCGAGTGGTTTGTTCGACCACTCGCTGCGCATCTTGAGTCATATCAGTCGAAAACCATCACAGGGCGCACTTCGACTCTGCCGTAAGCTGCCGATGGGATTTTTGCTGCATAGGCTAGTGCTTCATCTAAATCTTTGCAGTCTAATAAGTAGTAACCCCCTAGCGTTTCTTTAGTTTCAGCAAAAGGCCCGTCAGTAGTAATTGCCTTACCATCACGAACACTTACGGTGGTTGCCGTTGCTTTAGGAAGTAATGCATCACCTGCAACAAAGGCTCCTGCTTTTGAGACTTCTTCACTAAAGTCAGCATAACCTTGCATTAAGGTTTCAAATTCTGGAGTTCCCGGGACTGGTTCTGCGCTCTCTGCTGCGTAAATAAGTAACATGTATTGCATGGTCTCTCTCCCGATTATTAAGTTAAATGTAGCCCCTTTGTTGCAGGCTTACAGTAATAAGACGAATGGCAATTCTCAAAATCGACACCTCAAACAAATTTATTTTAATTTTTTTGAATAAGCTGCTTTTTACGATAAAGCTAAGCTCCCCATTTTGCCACTAGCGCCTTTACATGACTCGCGTAAGCTTCTTGCTGAAATTCTTGAAACACATCCCAAGAGCAAAACGATTGGGCATCAGTCACGCGATGCGGAAACAAAATCCCATCGAGATGATCGTATTCATGCTGCCAAGTGCAAGCTGAATATCCGCGAATCTCATGAGTTTGCTGTTGTCCATCTCTATCATAATACGACACTTCAATTTCGACATGACGATCCACATTGCCGCGCATTTGGGGCACTGACAAGCAGCCTTCATTAGAGACAAAGGTTTCTTCAGTTAAAAAACGTACGGTAGGATTAATCACAACAGTTAAAGGGACTTTGGGTTTGTAGGGGTAGCGTGGATTGTTTCCAACTTCAATAACAAATAGGCGATGAGGAATTCCAATTTGATTTGCTGCAATACCTGCACCATTCGCATCTCGCATAGTATCAATAAGATCATCGACCCAACCTTGTACTTCAGGCGTTGGAATATTTTCGATGGGCACTTCGTTTGCCCTAGCCGCTAATATAGGGTGCCCAATCTGTAAGACCTTTCGTACCGTCATGCTTCCTCCAAAGTTGTAAATGCCAATAAAACTATCATATCTCAATATTGAACAGCCGCGATGTAAAGAAAAATTAGGAACTTGACGCTGTCGATTTTAACTATCACACTGAAATCATGACTTATAAACACTCTGCGGCTCACACTGGGGTTAAACATGTTGGGAACGAAAGCAATTACGTATCAATCGGTACCTTATTTGAAGTTAGTGACTATAACGAAAATCTTCGTTTTGACTGCTTTGGTAGTATTCGCAACGATGTCTTTGAAAGCGCAAGCTCAAGATCCGATAAAGTTTAGACCGATTTCGCCGATTCAATACATCGCTGCGCTTGGTGACCCAGAAGCAAAGTCAGGTGTTGGTGCTGAGAACTGGGGATTGTGGTCTATCGATCCCGGTCCGCGCGGTGTGTGGTTGCGGTTGTTCCCAGTGTTGAGGGCAGCAGGCGGTTATGGTCCTGGTGGTTGGAAGTTTGACGAGGAAGACTGGTGGTTAGATGAGAACGGCCTGATTATGGAGAAGCCGACCTTCCCAATGCCAGCCGGTAGATACTTAGTCAGTGGTGATCGTGAAGTCGTCACTGTGTTAACAGTTCACCCCAAAGATGAAAACGGTGTCCAGCGTTGGGCGTTAGGGGATGATGCAAAATTGTTTGATGTAACTCACTTGCCCTGCCGTTCAGCTCGCTACATTCCAGCAAGTGCCAACGCTTCTTGTTCACCAGCTAGTGCGGATAAATCATTATTTAAAGTGGCTCCCGGCACCGTGATGCCGGAAGTTGAAGGCTGTAGCAAGCAAGACTATGCGGTGCTTTTCATTGTTGGGGTTGAAGTTAAGGAGTAATGTGCCCTTAGCTTCCTCTATAAGTAGAGTAGCTCCAAGGGGAGGCAAGTAGCGGCACATGGTAATGTTGGTCTGCGTTAGCAATCCCAAAACGCAGAACAACATCATCAATAAATG
>CALHTA010000184.1 GCA_938038645.1 uncultured Thiotrichaceae bacterium | reverse complement strand
TGCTTTCATCAAATAAGACATCACAGACTGCCAGTCTGGATACGCTGAGGAGGCGAACTGCAATAGTTCGCCTTCGAAGTTTTCCTGACCTTTCCCTTCCGGAATATCATCCACTAAATAATCACCTCTGAGCAAAGATTTATCAGGAGAAATGATTAGCCGTTCCACCATTTCCATACCCAAATGCTTCTCTACCCAGATACGTTTTTCGGTATAGCAAAGCGGGTTAATCGTTGAAGGCGCCGTTAAGATATAAGGACTCAAGTGCTCTGAGTCCAATAATCGCTGCACACTTTCACTCGCATCTTCCAGTGGCTCTAAATTAGCAAAAAAGCCATATACTGCCTGAGGAAACATCATCGCAGGATTCCTTTCACGGGCTGTCTCATAGGCACCCATAAAGTCGGCAAGCGTGTCATCCATATCGATATAAACAATTTTCTTCATGGGTTTTTAAATCTCTAATTTTTGACGAATCGTATCAAAACTAATGGGCTTCACTAACTCACCATTTTCAAACACGGTTTTTAAAGCACCCTGATTTTCCTGCTCCGGTGTCTGCCGATCAAACAATACAAAGCCATCTGCAGTTTGCTCAACTCTTAATAATCCTGCAGCTGATTTTTTCTCACCACTATCAGTAATCGGGTCTTTAAAGATTTCACGACCCTCACCATCAACCTGACCCCAAGTGGCTTTCATCGCAAAACCAAACGTGTCACGCGTTAGATACTGGTAAGTGTAGCTGCCGATACCGAACACGATATTGGTCGAGGCAAATCCTTTAGCTTTTAAACGCTGCAAAATTTCCTGAGCACGCTCTAAGGTAATGGAGTCACCATAGATCAAACCGACTCTATCACTTAGCAATTTATAGCCTTTTGCCGTTTCTGTTCCACCAAAGATATCCCATAAGCATTCCACCGCACCTTTATATTGAGGTGTGCCAATTATTGCATCAGGGTCACCGCAAATCACTTTTACTGGGTCACCACTATCAGGACGGAAGACCACTTTTGAAAACCCTAAAGCATTTGCTTGACGCGCCAATATGTCCTGCTTCAAAAACACCGTGTATTGGGTGATTACCTTCCAGAAATCCCAAGTATCAGAAACGATACTCACTATTCCTGTGGGATATAAATCATTAATTAAACGTTTAAACGTTTCTATCTCAGACTCTTTTGTCCCCATGCACATAACACTGTGCTCGGTAGCTGGCACTGAAACTCCCACAACGCCTTCAGCATCATAATACTCTTCTGCAAAATCAATCGCTGCGACCGTATCGGTACCAATGAAGCTTGTTAAATGCCCCATTCCTGAGATCGCTGCATCCTCAAAGCCACTCATACCACGCGAACTAAAGTCGTGGGCTTGTATCGGAATAAAATCTAATGGTGCACCTGTTTGATTTGCAAAATCCGTTAATAAACGTTTGTACTCATAAGCAATCGTCGCAGTAGTACAAGGCTTCCAGACTTCAGCACTAATGCTGGTTTCCAAGTAATTCGATAACCAGAAAAACTGCGGCAATGTATTAATCACCGTAAAGACCGGCACCTTCATATTAACTCGGCTGCCCTCTTCCAACGCTTTAATTCGTATTGGCAAATAACCCAAGTCATGCAACGCGGCGATGTGCTCAACTGTCACTGCGCCTTCACCTAAAGCACTGTCCATACGACGCTGATATTTCTTCAATACCTCCTCTTTCGGTTGATCAAAAAAGGCTGTTTGCCACTGGCCCATCAACACTCTTTTTATGTAAACCTGTAAGCCAAAAAACACGATTCGGTCATCATAACCCTCTAACATATTCGCAAGACGTGAAGAGCGTGGAGTGAAGTTTGAATAAACGTACTCTGTACCTTCAGGATACTGGCGTCTGTGGTCGGCTTTATAAAAATCAATCGACATTAATGGATTCATGATGGCTCTCCGAAAGTGTAGTTAAAGTTGATAACGCTAAGTTTTGCGTGCGGCTGCTGTGGCAAGCTGTTGGTGGTGATGACTTCATCAATCAAACCATCAAACACAGCCAAGCCTTTGCTAAATATTCCGTGAGTGACAAACAGAACGATTCGCTCTACGTTCTTCGCCTGTAACTGTTCCGCTATCTTGATAAAGGTGTAACCACCGTCACAAATATCATCGGTGATTACCGCGCAACGACCGCTTAAATCGTCGCTTAGTACTTTGGTTTGAGAAATTTTCCCGGTGGCTGGATCACGCTGCTTTTCGCAATACACAATCTCACTAAGCTTTAGCGTTTCTTGGATCACTCGGCAGCGATCTACCGCGCCCTTATCAGGACATACAAGTACTGATTTTGGATCGCTTAATAAACTTGAAAGCGCTGGGTCAGATTGGATGATGCTCGCTGGTTTAACATTGTGCGCCTGCGTCAACACCGTGCCTGTTTGGCTGTGGCAATCCCATGTCACTAACTGGTTTAGGGTCATTATCTTTAATAAATTTGCCATGACCTTTAACGAGAACGCCTGCCCCGGTGAAGTAACACGATCCTGCCTGGAATAAGGAAGGTAAGGCAGTTCAAGATTGACCTTTACTGCTTCGCCAAATGCATTTCTCAAGGCATTTTCAATCAGCAATAAATCCATTAGTCCATCGGTAGAAGTGACCTTTGCTCTGATGGTTAAGTAGCGGCTTTTTAGTGGAGATAAATCCTGCAGCTGAACGTGTCGTTCTCCACCGGCAAACCCAATTAATGTAAAAGAAAGCATTGCTCCATCTTGCTTTTCTATCTGAATACTCATTGCTCTTCCTGATAGTGTCTTTATGACCTTAAAATAATAGTGTCATATAGACTCTATTAAAATCAAGCACAATTTTACCTTCACTTAAAAAAGCGACTAACGGTATAAAGTGACTTAGCGGAAATTATTTAGGATGGTTGAAAATAACTACACCAGACTAATTTGGGGCAGCAGCAATCGCTTTATGGACTTCTATGATACTCACTTCAGGAGGGACTAAAAAACGTACTGGTAAGATGCTAGTACCTACACCTGAACTCACATAAAGGTGTTTAACCTCTTCAATCACATGCCCTCTCACATATCGCTCACCAAACTTGGAAGGAACGATAGGACAACCGAACATAGGGAAGCAAACCTGCCCACCG
>CALHTA010000183.1 GCA_938038645.1 uncultured Thiotrichaceae bacterium | reverse complement strand
GAGCATCTTGATTTTGTCGAGGCGATTGAGTCGTTAGCGGCTAATATGGGAATGGAAGTTCCCCGTGAAGAAGGTAAGCAAAGAAGTCCTCAGCAACAGCAGCGGACGAAGACGCTGATTGATTTGATGCAAGAGGCGAGCAGCTATTTTCAGCAGCAGCTTAAGAATACGCCAGCCGCTGTTGAATATCTGAAAAAGCGAGGGTTAAGTGGTGAAATAGCCAAAACCTATGGGGTTGGTTATTCACAGAAGTCTTGGGATGCAGCGATTAAGCATCTTTCATCGCAGTTCAATGCTCAACAAATAATAGATTCTGGGATCGCGATTAGTAAAGATAACGGGGGGAGCTACGACCGTTATCGTGACCGTGTGATGTTTCCTATTCGTAATCGTAAAGGGCAGGTGATTGGCTTCGGTGGTCGTGTGATGAGCCCTGAGGATACACCGAAATATATCAATTCCCCTGAAACGTCGTTGTTTCATAAAAGTAACGAGCTGTATGGTTTGTATGAGGCGAGGCAGGCAACCCGAAAATTAGATCGAGTAGTTGTGGTTGAGGGCTATATGGATGTTATATCGCTTGCTCAGTTTGGTATAACTTATGCTGTGGCTACTTTAGGAACAGCAACAACCACTCAACACATAGAGATTCTTTATCGAACGGTCCCTGAGATTATTTTTTGTTTTGACGGAGATAGGGCTGGAAAAGATGCGGCTTGGAAAGCGTTGGCTAATGCTCTGCCCATTTTGAAAGATGATAAAGAGATTCGGTTCATGTTTTTGGCGGATGGGGAAGACCCCGATTCGCTAGTAAGGCGTATTGGTTGTGAGGCTTTCGAGGCTTCTTTCGCTGAAGCAACTTCGCTGAGTGCTTATTTCATCGAGGCCTTAAGCTATCAGTTTAATATCAGTACAAATGAGGGTAAGGCACGTTTCCTGACTAAGGCAATCGATCTATTAAAGGCAGTACCTGACATCTTGTTAAAAGATCAGCTGATACAAGACATTGCTACGCTTACCTCTGTCGAAAGATCTTCAATACTGAAGAGATTGGCAGGCGAGAATGATCGCCAAACAACGAGAAATTCACGAAGCGATAGCTACAATCGGTCGGTAAAACATACGCCTATAAAATACGCCTGTATTTTGTTAATCAATAATCCTTCTTTGGTGAAATTAGTTAAAGATCCAGAGCAAATCGCCTTTACTGAGCTTCCAGGGACAGATTTATTGGCTATACTTATTGAATACTTTGAGGAGAGTCCACATATTAACGCAGTGACCCTGCTAGATCGATGTCGAAATTCTGAGCTTGAAGCCGAATTATTGACACTAATGAAGTGGCAGCCGAACACCGAAAATGATGAAATGCTTGCTTTAGAGTTTAAGGACTGCTTGATTGCGATTGAAAAACAAGGGCGAGAACGCAATATAGAGCGACTTTTGCATAAGCAAATAACTGACGGATTATCATATCAAGAAAAAGGGGATATGCGTTTTCTTACTGACCAATTAGCAATTTCCAAAGCGTAGTCAAATAGGGCGTTTCATTTTAAAGATAAATAGATTGAAGTATTGCATGTAACTCACCTTGGTGTGTTAATATGGCCGATTAACTTTTTTGCGGGAACTCAGTTACATGAGTGGACAAGAGAAGCAAAAATCCAGTCTTAAGACGTTGATTTCAAAGGGTAAGGAGCAGGGCTACCTTACTTATGCTGAAGTAAACGATCATTTGCCAGACACTATCGTCGATCCAGAACAGATCGAAGATATTGTGCGCATGATTAATGACATGGGCATAAAGGTGTTTGAAAAAGCACCTGACGAAGATAGTCTTACGCTAGGCGATGAGACAGTTGACGCAGATGATGATGCAGCGGAAGAAGCCGCGGCAGCGTTAAGCAGCGTTGAAACTGACTTTGGGCGCACAACAGACCCGGTACGCATGTACATGCGGGAGATGGGTACTGTTGAGCTGCTAACACGTGAAGGCGAAATCCAAATTGCAATCCGCATCGAGGAAGGCTTATATGAGGTATTAACTTCATTAGCTGAGTATCCTGCGTCTGCAGAATTCGTTTTAGATAAGTTTGAGAAGATCGAGCTTGAAGAACTACGTCTTACAGATGTTGTGAATTCATTTGTGGATCCTGATGCCGATCGTCACGCTATTCCGCCCCCACCACCAGTTGTGGTAGAGGAAGCCCCTGCTGCGAACGAAGATGCTGATGAGACTAAAGCAGATGACGCTGAAGACTCAGATGTAGACGATGACGAAGAAGAAGAAGAGATTGATACTGGACCAGATCCAGAGGAAGCTCGTCAAAAATTCATGGAGCTTAAAGCGCTTTATGATGAAGCTTGCAAAGCGCGTGATGCTGACGACATGGAAGCATACGCAAAAATTCGTGTGGCTCAAGCGCGCAAGATCCTAGAGTTTAAATTCACTCAGCCTATTATTGATAATTTGGGTGGTCAGCTTAGTACTATCATCGCTCAGATTCGTGGTTATGAGCGCAAAATCATGCGCTTATGTATTGATCTGGCAGGCATGCCTCGTCGTGACTTTGTTAAGACGTTCCCACAAAATGAAACGAATCTAAATTGGTTGCCAGACACAATGGCAGCAAAGCCTGAGATGGCCGATTCGCTATCACCGTACGTTGATGACATCTTAAAGCTTCAAAAGCATTTGCTCAGAATTGAAGGGGAAACACGCCTTTCAATTCCACAAATTAAAGATATCAGTCGAAGCGTCTCAGTCGGTGAAGCTAAAGCGCGCCGCGCGAAGAAAGAAATGGTTGAGGCGAATTTACGCTTGGTTATTTCGATCGCTAAAAAGTACACCAACCGCGGTTTGCAATTCTTGGATCTCATTCAGGAAGGTAACATCGGTTTAATGAAGGCCGTTGATAAGTTTGAATATCGCCGTGGTTATAAGTTTTCGACTTATGCTACTTGGTGGATTCGTCAGGCTATCACACGTTCTATCGCCGATCAGGCACGTACCATCCGTATTCCGGTGCACATGATCGAGACGATCAATAAGCTAAACCGTATATCGCGAAAGCTTCTTCAAGAAAAAGGCCGTGAGGGCACACCTGAAGAGTTAGCTGAAGCGATGGAAATGCCTGAAGATAAAGTGCGTAAAGTAATGAAAATTGCTAAAGAGCCAATATCGATGGAAACCCCGATCGGTGATGATGAAGATTCTCACTTGGGTGACTTTATCGAAGATGGCAACGTTCAATCTCCAATGGATAACGCAACAGCATCTAGCCTAGGTGAGAGTACTCGAGAAGTGTTGAGTAGCCTAACGCCACGAGAGGCAAAAGTGTTAAGAATGCGCTTCGGTATTGATATGAATACTGACCATACCTTGGAAGAGGTTGGTAAGCAGTTTGATGTTACCCGTGAGCGGATTCGTCAAATTGAAGCAAAGGCGTTAAGAAAATTGCGTCATCCAAGTAGATCGGATATGCTACGCAGCTTCTTGGAGTTGGACAACGATACTCCACGCTAAAACACTTAGGGCCCATAGCTCAGTTGGTTAGAGCAGCGGACTCATAATCCGTTGGTCGAAGGTTCGAGTCCTTCTGGGCCCACCA
>CALHTA010000182.1 GCA_938038645.1 uncultured Thiotrichaceae bacterium | reverse complement strand
CCATCACTAATGTTAGGGGCTATTATCTTGGTGGATAATGGACTGGCGCCAACTTGGGTAGTCACATTGAATATCGGATGGTCCCTATTTTTTAAAGTATCATAGGGTGATTTGTTATTGATCGGTCTTTCGAAAGGGTATCTGCTTGACCAGGCGATTGCTCCAGATTCAACGCTTTGTATATAGCCGAAATAATCGAAGTTGTTTCTTTCAACGGCGCCAATAGAGAAATTGTTCTTTTTAAGGAAGCTTTCAAATTCGGCATCACTGATAACTTCATTATCTATGATAAAGAGTTCGAGCTCTTTGTGAAGGGCAATGCTGACCAAGATATCTTGGCCATTCTTGGCCATTTCTATCCCTTGCTTTTCAATGGATTGATTAGTTTGATAGGTATAGTAAGCCGCGCCTGCACCTGCAATGCCAGTCGCAATGATGATGAGTGAAGTTAGCAACTGACGCCAACGTAATGAATTGGATAATCCAGAGAAGCTTAAGCTTCTCAATAATTCCGCTGACTCTGATCCTTCAGGTTGCATATTTTCCTACATTATTGATTGTTCCTTGGGAGCGTGAAGCGATAACCTCTGCCGCGCAACGTCTCAATAGGTCCCAAAGTATTGTCAGGATCCAGTTTCATTCTTAATCGTCGAATGAAAACTTCGATCACATTACTGTCCCTATCAGAATCATCGTCATACATGCTCTCAGTAAGGTCTGTCTTTGAGATCACTTCACCGGCATGAAGCATTAGGTGTTGTAGGACTTTATATTCGTAAGCAGTCAGCGCCACTTCTGCATCATTAAGATAAACCCGCTGTTCTGAAGTGTTGAGCCTGATAGGGCCACAGGCAAACTCAGTTTGTGCCCATCGGCCTGTTCTGCGCAACAATGCACGCAGTCTTGCGAGCAGTTCTTCATGGTGGCAAGGTTTGTCTAAATAATCATCAGCTCCAGCCTCTAAACCTTCAACTCTATCTTGCCAGCGGTTGCGAGCAGTCAATATAAGTACGGGGTAATCTAGGTTTTTGGTTCTGATATTCTTGATTATATCCATGCCGCTGACTTCGGGCAAGCCTAAGTCAATAATGGCAATATCAATAGGGTATTCTAGAGCATAATACAGTCCCTGCGAACCATCTGCTGCAGCATCAACAACGAATCCAGCTTTTTTTAGAATACGGGTTAGGTCTTCGCGGATTTCGTTATTATCTTCGACTATCAGTGCTCTCATTTCCACCCCTGATTTTGTTGGTTTAGTTAGTATAGTCGTATCTATAGATCTGAAGCTTTAATATAGAAGCAATGTCTCATTAATACTAGTCTTATGTGTAAAAATACATCTGAATTTGGTTCATTATTAAAGCCAAATGTTAGTATTTAACTATTTTTATTTACAGTTTAGCTTAACGATATTTAATTCACCGGCATAAGTCATAAATCTTACGGCGTAACAATCAGGAAATCCCGCTTTTTTCACTTTCTTAAAGCCCATGCGTTTTCCTTTTCCTTTGTACTTGTCGTCGATGAAGTTAGTCACTTGTAAAGAGCTGACCGCTCGACCAGGTTCAGCCCTCGGCAATTCTAAATGAATGACTATAGCGTGAGCGCTAGTCATGATTGATAAGTAGAGTGAAACAATAAGTACACATCTAACGATGGCGCATTGAAAAACAGCCATTTACATTCCCCAAAATTTAAATTCCTTGACCACCTACAATATTTTCGAAGTAGATGTCATATACCAAAACACGTCATACAAGATTGATTTCTTAGGGCGCGATGTAAGCCTTAAGAAAAGTGAAGTGCTAACAGTATTTTCAAATTATGCATGAAGCCCTTCATGCATTTTTTTATTAGGGTGACGATATTCTTGTCAAGCTCACCCTTTAATTTTGACGAAAAATGGACGCATAGTGACGAACCATAATTCGTAGGTGATTATGGAATTTTAATTCTGAATATAAGCTGAATGAATCGCTTAAAAACCGAGCGATTCTAGGCTTTGCGCCATTTGAGCAATGGTCATTGTCTCAGTTGATCTGTATTCGCGCATGTTTCTGGGTTGATACCTAAAGTGTCCAGTGATGTCCATCCCAAACAATACGTTTTCATAGACTGGTCCTTTACCGATGTTGTGAATGATCAGAGGGGTAACGCCATCTGATGCATAACGGTTCGATACAATGCCAATATGAGGCATACCAGGGCGTATGTTCCAAGTGACTAAGTCGCCCGGACTATAATCTTGGGCTCTATAAGTAATCGGGAGATTTTGTCCAGCGCGTGCGAAAAATACCTGCAGGTTTAAGACTCGACGGTGGTCAATGTTCGGATCGGGTTTGGTTAGACGCCATTGACTATAACTAGGGTATTCAAAAAAGTTTAACGACATATCGTGATTGACTAGATGCTGTAGGTCGATTCCAAGCTTACGATAAGCGCGAATGACAACATCACTACAGACGCCAACGTTGTTTGAAACATCACCCCAAGGAAAGCCAATTTTTTTGTAACTACCATCATAAACAACTGGGTGATAAGTGCGTTCGTGGGCTGCACTTACTAGTTGTTGGGCAAAAAATGGATTGGCAAAGCAAGCAGTGCTTGAAAAAAATAAAGTTAGGAAGAGGGGTAGTCCCCAAAAATTTGGTCGCATGGGTCGTGCTCCATTAATACGAATTTATTGTTATTTATTAGTGTATTAATTAGCGTCAATATAGCAGGGTCTTTGCATATAGAAGCTAGTGCTGGGGCAAGGTATTCTTGCTCTCGGCACAGATATTGTACAGTAGCGAGGTGGTGATGGTCGAGATGAAATTCAACTCCTCCGACGAACAGTGATAGTTCATTTTCACCTTTAGTATAAGCGAAGCGTGTACCAGGGAAGCGCTGGTAATTAGTTTCAGGCAGCAGGTTTTGATTTGCGCCTTCATAATTTTCATTGGCGTAAGCTTCAAGTAACGCAGGGTCTGGGCGTTTTCCTTCAGTTAAATATTTACCTAACCAGCTCTCAAGATTAGGCAAGCTCTCCGTTATGCCCCGCATTAATACCGCTTTTAATTCGGCAAGGTCTTGCTGAATAATTTCACCAGAATCGTTTTGTACTTTGCGTGCAGCGTCTTTAAAGCGTACTTTGAAGCTTTCATTATCCCCGATGTCGTCAAGCCATGATTGCACAAGCTCACCACTGGAAGGGGCTCTAAAGCCCACCGATAATGTCATACATTCTCCGACCGCAACGCCATGATGAGGCACGTTAGGTGGGAGGTATAGCATATCGCCTGGGTGTAAATTCCATTGTTGATTAGGATCGAAGTTTTGCAATATTTTTAAACTCGGTCCAGTGAGTAAAGATTTGTCAAAATCGGGGTTTTCATCAATTGACCAACGCCTGATACCTTTTAGCTGAATTAGGAAGACATCATAGTCATCAACATGTGGACCGACTGAACCGTTGTCGGTTGCATAGCTAATCATCAGGTCGTCTATGCGCCAGTCTGGCAAGAAACGAAAAGGCTCTATGAAAGCTTGAAGCTCAGGCAAATAGGTTTCAATATCATTGATTAACAGGCTCCAATGATCAGCAGGGAGTGAAGTAAAGTCCTGCTCTTCAAACGGGCCTATTTTCATTTGCCATGGCATTTCACCCTTTTCAATCACAATACGCGAAGGCGCTTCAGTGTCACAGCACAACCCTGCTAGTTCACCTGGATCTAGATCAATTTCCTCGACATCAACCGCTTGGCGAACCAATAG
>CALHTA010000181.1 GCA_938038645.1 uncultured Thiotrichaceae bacterium | reverse complement strand
TCAATAGGGTAGGTGATAGCTAACCATAAACCATTGCCTAATGCGGTTACTGCTGCAGGAAGTTCTGTTCTATACAAGGTGTCGCAAGACTGGACCGCGGCTTCCCAGTTCTTTGATTCGAGGTAAATTATAAAGGCTTCTTTAGCTAAGCCCCATGCTGCTTCGGGCATGCCTGGTTTGCCGAGCTCTATCATAATGTCAGCTGTTTCTAGTTGTAATGCTGCTCTTGATTCTGGGGCAATATCAGCTTGCATTGCCATGAGTTTAGATTGACGCTCTTCAAGTGCAATTTCTAGAAACTGGCGTGAGCTTTCAGGAGTAATTAGGTTGAGTTCGTCTTTCTGCATAATTTCTAAGGCTGAGCGAGCAGCAGCGGTTGAGGGGGAGTATCTTCAAGATTACTGTCTAACATAATAGTGAATTTATAGGGTTCGGTAACTTTTCTTGGCGATGTGAAAGGTACCAGTAACTCCGTAGGAACAGTAAGTTCTGGAGAAAATGTGGTGATAGAAACCGGATCGTCAGCGCTATATGCTAAATCGTGAACCCACAAATGATAGGTTTGATGCGATTTGAGTTTTGGCAGGTTTGCAAAGCGCATCATGCCTTTTTGGGATAGCGTACTCCATACAATGTCACCATAGATTTTCTTAGCCATCGGATCTAATGTGCGCATCCAATTGATATTGATTACATCGGGTTGAGCTAACAGAAACTTTCTAGATTCATATTGCGCGACTTGCTTCTTTTCAATGTTGTCAACTTTTTGCACAAACTGCTGTGAGTAAATCATAGCCGCTACCATCGCAAGGGCAATTGATATCAGTATAGTAGGCCAAAGCCAGCGTATCTGAGTATCTGATTGTTCGGTGGGTGCAGCTGGCATATAGTCAATAATGAGGTTTCTCGTTGAATTATATAATACGCTATTTTTAGCATTTAGTTTCTTTTTGTGAATAGGGCCTGGCGATGCTGCTGCAGGATGAGCGGTCATATTTACCCGCTAGAGTGTGGATTTCTATTTTAAAATCTGAGTCTAAAAAACTAGCCGATGAATGACGGCATTAATAAAAATACAAATAGGATGACGAAATGAGAATAAGGATATTACTCAGTTGTGTTGCATTAGCCACATTCTCGGCTAGTGCAATGGCATTTTCAGTTGAAGAAAACACACCTTTTGCTGCTTTACAGTGGAATTTTGGCACTGACACGACAAAGCCTGATGTAGTAATAGGGTACCGCTCGGTTGATGTGGAGACTAATGGCGACGTTAGTGGCTGGCAGGGGAGTGTGTCCTACCGGCCCGAAGAAGGTGTTGATAAATTAAAACTTGAAGCGGTTGATGGGGATGCCGATATTCAATATACCTACGGAGGCGGTTATAGTTTGCAAGAAAAGCAGGCTTTAGTGTCTGGAGGGGTTAATGGGAGTTACCTAACGGCAGGTGCTGATTATTTGATCGGTCTGCGGAAAATAGAACCTTATGTGGGTTTGACCACGTTGAATGATTACGATGTTCCCAGAGAGCCAGTTGTCAATCAACCAGCGGCACATAATCAACCAAACACTGTTGTGAATATTGATAAAAGCCAGACTGCGGTGAACAATAATCTACAAATTCAACACTTTCCGGAGTACAGGGATTGTAATTGTTAAGGCAATCAAAAAGCCGCCCGAAATAAATTTGGGGCGGCTTCTAGTAGATTTATTACTGTATTACTTATTTGATTAATCTAAGCGCAAATGGGTAGGTGTAATTCTTGCCATTTTTTACTTGAAGACCACCGTAAATAGCAAAACCAAAACCTACAAGCATTACTAAAACGACTAAGATTTGTAAAAATGGTAGCGCTGCTGAAACTATTGCGAGTACAAATGCGAGAATTAAAATTGTGATTTGAAAATTAAGCGCTTCTTTGGCATTGATATCGATAATGCTATTTAACTTCCCTTTTGTTAACCAAACAATTAATGGCCCTAAAACAATACCCAAAAACAATACATCCCATCCGAAACCAAGAATACCCACTAGCGCTGACATGTGCGCTGCCATTCCCCAGGTACCAATCTCTTTCTTTGTTAATGACTTGCTCATAGTCTGACTCCTTTTAAAATGCCTGTTGTCGGGAATCTGCCCGATTTTTTGTGATGTTGCTAGACTATAAGTAGAAATAATAATAAATAGGTTCTAAGGGTATGCGGAAATTCTTGCTCATAGCTGTTTTACTTTCCACTCACACAACACTGTCTGCCGGTATATTTAGCTGGACAGATGCATCTGGAAACATTGTTTATGGTGACAGCCCTCCAGATACGGTAGTAGCAACATCTTTTGAGCCACCAAAGTTAACCATTTTGGAAAACTTTGCAAATCGTTATGAAACCACAAACCAAATTTCCAGACGCTCAAGTTCTAGAAGCACTGATAATAAAACCAATAATGCGAATAGGCCGGTAAACAGAAAAGAAGCTATTCATCGATATAAAAGCGTTTCTATCATTGCACCAAAAGCAGATCAATCGATACGCGCCAATGACGGAGATGTGTCTGTGATGCTGTCAACGTCACCGAAACTTCGTAAAGGTGACAGTGTCACCGTTTATTTGAATGGTGAAGAGCATTCCACTGTCGAATCCAGAGTGGCGAATTTAAGTAATCTAGATAGAGGGGAGTATCAACTTTCTGTCGAAATACGAAACGCGTCCGGCCAACTATTAAATAAATCTGAAGAGATTAACTTTAACGTTGTTAAAAACTCAGTGCTGACTAATAAAACTAAACCTTACAACCCTTATGAAACGGACCCTAACCAATAATTTTGATAAGTACCTTCAGGGTCATGTCTGTTGGCTTCAGACTCGATTTTGAATCCATTGGCTTTTCTAATGTCATGGCCTATACCAGCTTGAAAGTTCCAGTTGCCGTAGTTATTACAAGGCTCAAAATCCAATAAATAATGCTCGAACCAGCTAGCGCCTAATCGCCAGTCTTGACCTAAATCCCTGACTAGATAAAGTGCAACCGACTGTCTGCCGCGGTTACTCATATAGCCCGTTTCTAATAGCTCAGTCATGTTTGCGTCTACAAATCGTTGACCTGTTTTAGCATTGCACCAGTTCTGAATTTTTTCTGTCTGAGAAATAGAAATTTCTTTCTTTGAACAACTCTGGCCGCGCATGCCGCCACCTAAAAATAAATCTCCACCGTGTTTGTATGAAGCAAAATGATAATAGTCTCTCCAGAGTAACTGGCAAACTAACCAACGCGTCGATTCGTTCTCTAGCTTTTCTTTTTCGAACCGCCTTACCTCATGATAAACATGTCGGGGTGATAAACAGCCATTGGCTAACCAAGGCGACAGCTTACTTGAGTAATCTTCTCCCAATAGCTGATTCCTAGTTTCTTTGTAATTCTCAAAGGCATTACCCGACCACATATAAGCACTAAGCCGGCTCAATGCCGCTTCTTCACCGCCGTTAAATTGCATGACTGCCCTGTCAGAAGACGTTCGGCTATCTGATACTGGGTTTTCTTCAAGTCCTTGAATAGTAATGCTTTCTGGTTGAGGTGGCAGCTTTGTTGGAGTGTCGCAACAAGCGGGTACTGACCAAGGTTGCTCATCCCAATTAGTTTCAATCATCCTTCTAAACAAAATATAGCTGTTAGGTAATGAAGCGGGCTCAGAGGGCAGTGTATTGATATCGAGCAAGGTGGCTCCGTCAACGATTTCAAGCTCGCAGAATTTTTTAACTGCTGTTTCTTGGAGCTGTTCACAATAACCACACTCATGAGGCGCAAAGATTTTTTTTGCGTTGGTTTGAGTAACCAAATCTTTTAAAACGTCGGCGGCATCGCCTTTAAGGATGATCAGTTCATTCCCCAGCTTTTGCAAAGCGCCACGCAAAGCGACCAGACTTTCCCATAAAAAATTGGCTCTATACGGGCCAAGGCTTTGAACACCATGCTGTTCATAATGAATAACTTCATCGTAGACAAACACGCATATTAAACGCTCAGAGGATTCACTGGCTCTAAGAAGCGCTGGGTTGTCATGTAGACGTAAATTTTTACGAAACCAGAGAATATTTGTTTGCATGGCTTAACTCAGAAAATCAAAAATATTGTTCAGTGGTTATATGACCTGGCTTGCGTCGGAGGTGTTTCCTTAGCCCTTTTTCTGCCAACACTGAACGTGCATCAGCAATCATGTTTTGATTGCCACATAACATGATGTGAGTAGTTTCAGGTTCAATCTTTAAGTTTGCAGCTGCTTCCAATTGTCCATCTGAAATCAATGCTGGGATTCTTCCTTTCAAAGCACCCGTGCTATCTTCACGGCTGACAATCGGGACATAACAGAATTGTGATGATTCGCTAAACCCACTAATCATCTCTTGATAAGCTAAATTGTTAGCGTATGAAACGGCATGCACAAGCACCAGTTTATCAAACTTATCCCATACTTCATTTTGCTGAAGTATCGATAAATAAGGGCCAAGGCCAGTACCCGTAGCAAACATCCACAAGTTCTTTGTATCAGGTAATTCATCAAGTACAAAGAAACCTGCGGCAGGTTGGGATATCTCAATCGTGTCGTTAGGCTTTAATGCTGCCAACCCATTCGACATTGGGCCATCAGGTACAATGTTATAAAAAACTTCTGCAATATCTTGCTCAGGAGAGTTGACCAAAGAGTAGGGTTTGGCCATTGCTTCGCCATCAATTTGTAATTGAACTCTAACGAACTGCCCCGCTTTAAAAGGCTGTAATTCAACTTCTAATCTGACTGAGAAAAGATTCTCAGCCCATTGTTTGTTTTCAATTACACGTGCAGCAAGAAATGCAGAAGCCATGGATTTATTTAACCTTGTGGAACTAAGTTATCAACGGATGAAGGACCGTCACCAAAGAAAAACTTATCCATCTCTTCTTCCAAGAACTTACGGTCTTTTGGATTGATAGGTGACAAGCGATACTCATTCATAAGAATCGTTTGGTGACCAACCCATTGCTTCCATGCCTCTTGAGAGACATTCTCAAAAATTCGTTTTCCTAGATCGCCTGGGTAAGTCATTCGCTCAAGACCTTCGGCTTCTTTTTTTAGCAAAACGCAGTTTACCAATCGACTCATAGTGTTAATTCCTTAAAGGTTTCTAATAAATCTTGTACGGGAGTCGCTAAACCCCCGTTAAATTCTTCGTGTATGTTATACCAAAGTGACTCATCGGTCTCATTGACTGCGTTAGTATGGGGATTTTGATACGGAATCAAAAGAGGATGGATAGTCAGTCGGTAATGGCTAAAGGTGTGTTTATAGTTATCTAAAGCTTTCGCCGAATCGATTGTCCCGCTCTTATATCCTTGCTCTTCTAGCCATTCATTGGCTTCGTTGAGATCCTCAAAGTGTGGGAATCCCCAGAGCCCGCCCCAAATACCGCTGGGTGGCCGCTTTTCTAAGTAGATATCTGAGTCTTTGTAAATCATTAGCATAATGGCGCTACGCTCAGGAATTGCCTTTTTGGGTTTTGGCGTTGGATATAAATGAGTAGTGCCGGTTATTTTTGCTGAGCAATCAGCTTGCAAAGGACATCGTTCACAACTAGGTTTAGATCTTGAGCAAAGGGTCGCTCCCAAATCCATCATTGCTTGAGTGTAATCAGCATAGCGTTGTTCTGAAACGTTTTCTGGAAGGTGGTTTTCAGCAAGAGTCCATAGCTGCTTTTGAACTTTAGCATTCCCATACCAGCCTTCAACACAATGAAATCTAGCGAGTACCCGTTTAACGTTTCCATCCAAAATAGCTTGTTTTTGTTTAAATGCTATTGAAAGGATGGCGCCAGCGGTTGAGCGACCGATGCCACTGAGCGCTGTGACTTTCTCAAGTGAGTCTGGAAATTCACCGGAGTGTTCATCTCTTATTTGCTGGGCTGCTTTATGCAAATTTCTTGCTCGCGCGTAATACCCAAGGCCTGACCAATGCTTTAAAACGTCATCAATCGGCGCGTTAGCTAGTGATTCCAAATCTGGAAAGCTAGACATAAACTTTTCATAGTAGGGAATCACTGTGGCGACTTGTGTCTGCTGCAACATTATTTCTGAAATCCATACTCGGTAGGGTGTTATAGGGTGCTGCCAAGGTAAGTCCTTGCGACCATGCTGGTCAAACCAGTCTAATACGCGCTCAGAAAATTCAGGAGTGGTTGCCATGAGGTAAACAGAGATTTAAAAAATCCG
>CALHTA010000180.1 GCA_938038645.1 uncultured Thiotrichaceae bacterium | reverse complement strand
TAGCGGTTCAAAGCCTTTTCGGATCGCAAGATAAAGGAGTATTAAGCCAACCAGCATCATGGCCGCTTGGCCAAAGGTTAGTTGCGCTATACCTGAGTCGCTCCAAAGTATATTTAGGTTTTCCATTTTAGCTCCTAAGCCAGTGAGACTAGCGTGTCGCCAAGCGAAATGGCGTCACCTTCATTGACAGCCACTTCTACAACCGTGGCAGAACGAGGGGCTACAACAGTGATTTCCATTTTCATCGCTTCAAGGATGATCATGACGTCACCTTCTTCAACCACTTCACCTGGCTGAACCAATACTTTGAACACGTTGCCGGCCATCGGTGCTGGGAAAGACTCGCCAGACGTCGCAGCAGGCGCCGCAATAGCCGCGGCTGGTGCAGCGCCACCACCGGCACTTCCACCGACAGGAACAACACCGGTAATATCGCCGCCGTTGCCAACAGTCACCACGTGGTCTGTTCCATCCACGGTGACGGTATAAACTTCCTCACCAGCACTGGTGGTGACCATTGCGCCTTCATTCCCTGTAGGTACCGGCTCAAAAGCGTCTGGATTGTTGCGGTTTTCTAGGAACTTTAAACCAATCTGGGGGAATAGTGCGTAGGTTAGGACATCATCAATTAAGCCTTCACCTTCAGTTAACTCAATTGATTTTTCTTTAGCGATAGTCACAAGCTCTTCTTGTAATTTATCGAGTTCTGACTCTAGCAGGTCAGCAGGGCGGCAAGTAATGAGTTCATCACCGGCTAAAGCTTTTTCACGAAGTGCTTCATCTACAGGCGCTGGAGTCGCTCCGTATTCCCCACGTAAAACACCCGCAGCTTCACCAGTAAGCTTTGCGTAGCGCTCGCCGGTTAGGACGTTTAGAACAGCCTGTGTTCCAACGATCTGAGACGTTGGAGTAACTAATGGAATGTAACCAAGATCTTTTCTTACTCTCGGGATTTCTAGCAGCACATCATCAAGCTTATCCGCAGCGCCTTGCTCTTTAAGCTGGCCTTCCATGTTAGTCAACATTCCACCTGGAACCTGAGCTAACAAGATGCGTGAATCAATACCTTGTAACGATCCTTCCCACTTTGCGTATTTCTTACGAACTTCTCTGAAGTAGGCAGCAATTTCTTCAAGTAATACTAAATCTAATCCTGTAGCACGTTCACTTTCTTCCATTATAGCCACAACCGATTCGGTCGGTGAGTGACCGTAAGTCATTGACATAGAAGAGATGGAGGTGTCGACTCGGTCAGCACCTGCTTCAATACATTTCAGATTGGTGCTGGTTGATAACCCCGTGGTTGCGTGACAGTGAACTTGAATTGGCACTGAGACTGCTTTCTTAAGCTCAGAAACTAACTCGTAACCCGCATAAGGCTTCAGTAGGCCAGCCATGTCTTTAATACAGATTGAGTCACAGCCGATGTCTTCAAGACGTCGTGCCATATCTAGCCAGCCTTGTAAGTCATGAACTGGGCTGATGGTGTATGACATGGTCGCTTGCGCATGCTTACCGACTGATTTAACGGCTTTAAGCGCGGTTTCAAGGTTGCGTGTATCGTTCATCGCGTCAAAAACACGGAACACATCAACACCGTTTATAGCGGCACGCTCTACAAATTTGTTGACCACGTCATCAGCATAGTGACGATAACCTAATATGTTTTGAGCGCGAAACAGCATTTGCTGAGGGGTGTTAGGCATTGCCGCTTTAAGCTGGCGGATGCGATCCCATGGATCTTCACCCAGAAAACGAATGCATGAATCAAAGGTTGCACCACCCCAGGTCTCGACAGACCAGTATCCTACACTATCCAGCTTTTCAGCTATGGGTAGCATATCGGCGAGACGCATACGTGTCGCAAATAATGACTGATGGCCGTCTCTTAAAACTACATCGGTAATTTGCAAACGCTGTTGCTTACTGTCGGTATTGGTATTCTGACTCATAATGCTTAGTTCATTCTCAAAATAAGTGGAAGTTCATGCGGTATTTCTGATGAATCATCGATTGCGATGTTTATCTACTGCTGCTTGTAGAATGCTGAGTGTTGCTGGAGCGATAGCCATAGTTGGGCTAGTAGAAGCGCGTTTTTTTGGCGCTGCGGCTTCAATGACCTTTTCTGGGAACCAGCGCGTGATAACCGCTGACATAGCCGCAGTCCCAAAGATTAGAACGGTAAGGAAAATAAAGACGGTTCCCATACCGAAGAGCATGAGATCTAAACCTCGTTCGATTATCGAGCTTTCCATGATTCTAGTCCTCAATTAAATGCTGATGTAGGTGCATATATTACCCTACGGGTGCGTAATTAACCCTACTTAATTGGCGGCTAAATTAGCGGTATTATTAAGAATTGTCAATTTGGGGGGATAGATAAAAAATAAATGCAATCTTTAGTATTATGATTATCAATGTCAATTATTGAGATTGCAAAGGCTATCGAGTGAACCTTGTGAATAGTCTGTTCTGATTTGATGTTTCAAAGGCTTTCAAACTAGAGATAGTAGATTAAGAATAACAGGTAGCAATGAAACGTTTCATTGCTACCTGAACTAGCAGGAGCCGCTTTAAGCTGCGCTTATTTTGATTGCACAGTACTTAACTTCGGCAATTTTTGCGTCAGGATCTAA
>CALHTA010000179.1 GCA_938038645.1 uncultured Thiotrichaceae bacterium | reverse complement strand
TGCCTACGTATTGGCGATGGCACTGACCTATGCACTAATCGGCGTGTTAGCGGTTGCCTCAGGTGCAAACCTGCAAGCGGTATTTCAACATCCCGCAGTACTGATAACGTTTAGTGCGTTATTTGTGTTCTTATCACTCCCAATGTTCGGTGTTTTCGAGCTACAGCTTCCCGCAGCGTGGCAAAACTGGCTGACAAACATGAGTCAGCGACAACGTGGCGGACAACTCATTGGCGTTTCCGTCATGGGCGGATTGTCGGCGCTGATTGTTGGCCCCTGTGTGGCGGCCCCTCTGATTGGCATACTGACCTACATTACACTAACGGGCGATATGGTTTTTGGTGGATTAACGTTATTTGTATTGGGATTGGGTATGGGTCTGCCATTGTTGGTTATCGGTACGACAGCGGGTCGATGGATTCCTCGCGCTGGCACCTGGATGCAGGTTGTAAAAGCCGGATTTGGTGTTGGTCTTTTGGCCGTCGCCATATGGCTGCTAAGCCGAATATTGCCAACCACTGTGACCATGCTGCTTTGGGCACTGTTGTTGTTAGGTGTTGCTTTCGCTCTTATGTATTTTGGGCGTGGCGCTACTCGACGCGTGACGTTTATCAGTAGCGCTACCGGCCTTTTATCGACCTTTCTAGGAGTAGCGTTGATTTGGGGTGCGGCGTCAGGCGTGAGTGATATCAATCAACTCTTGTCATTCTTACCGGTAGGAACTTCGCCTCAAAACTCCTCAGAGGCTGTTGAGAAACCAGTATTTACGCGTATCAAATCCATCGATGATCTTGATGCAAAGTTGAAGGCTGCGGGACAATCGAAAAAACCTGTGATGCTGGACTTCTATGCAGATTGGTGTGTCAGTTGCATAGAAATGGAGCAAAGTACCTTTCACGATCCACGTGTTGCGAAGTTGATGTCTCGCTTCACCCTGCTTCAGGCAGATGTGACTAAGAATGATGAAACAGACCAAGCGCTGTTGAAACGTTTTGGCATATTTGGTCCACCTGCGATTCTCTTCTTTCCACCACAAGAAAATGAGATTCGACAGTACCGTGCTGTTGGATTCATGAATGCTACCGATTTCTCATCGCTGCTTACTAACGTTTTAAGCGCCAAAGGCTTTGCCAACTAATAGGTGTATTTTTGGAAACTACTATGTTCTACAAAGCCATTTTTACTCTTCATTAAAATTGAATAATTGGCCTCTAGTATTTAACAAAGGAATGATTTTATGAGTAACATTTTATATAAGCGATGCTTTTTAGCATTTTCTATGCTGGCAATCCTGCTACTTTCGGGCTGTTCAGTTAGATATGACAATGTAAAACTAGATACAGATACTAAAAGGACGGTATTCACTAAAATGGACGCTAAGTCTGCTAAAGAAATAGCGGGCGTTACCAAAGCCCTCATGGCCCTTGGGCCCAATATAGATCCGGCTGAAGCCAAGCTATTGGCGCACGAAGCGGTAGCCTATCCTAAGGTTCTGGCCAATAAATACAGGTTGGTTAAACCACCTTACTTTCATAATATACTGGTTAACTATGGTTATCGAGAAGATGGATTATGTTGGCAATGGACACGAGATATGGCCAAGCATATCCAAGCGCGAAACTGGAAAAGCTTTGACTTCTTCCATGGCACGGCTAATCGCAGACGCTACAACGAACATAATTCACTGGTTGTAACTGCCAAAGGAAAAGGTGTTCGGGAAAGTATGTTACTTGATCCCTGGAGAAATTCTGGCGAACTTTATTGGAAAATGGCTAAAGATGATCCTGAGTACTATTGGACACGTTTCACCAATTAGTTTTTTACTGTTTCTAGTTACCTGAACTTCAAAGGTTATCTTATGTTTTCTATTGGTTCACTCTCTAAAAAAACCGGTGTAAAAGTAACAACTATTCGATACTACGAAGATATCGGCTTGATTGATCCGGTAGTTCGTACTGAAGGAAATCAAAGACGTTACGGCAATACTGAGCTGGACCGACTTGTTTTTATTCGGCATGCACGAGATTTGGGATTCTCAATTGAAGCGATTGGGAAATTAATTGAACTAAGTCAGCTTCCTGAAAGGGTTTGCATCGAGGCGAATGAAATTGCCCATAAACAGCTCATTAATACACAGGCTAAAATCGCCAGCTTAAAACGATTAGAAGCTGAACTGGTAAGAATCACCAACCACTGTAATGGTGATGGTCAAATAAGCGAAAGTTATGTTTTAAGTTCGCTAGGTGATCATGGGAAGTGTATTGCTGACCATCATACAGCCATAACTGAGTAAACTTATGATCAGCTTTAGCGTTGCAAATATTTTCTTGCTAGCGATTACTGATTTACTTATCGTTTTTTACTTTCAAAAAATCTTCAGAGGTCAAATGAATCGTCAATTAATAGTAGAGCCCATCAAAACTAATGGGGTAGCTTCAGCGGCTAATGAGGCACGCCAATATGCTTAAGTGGCTATGGATTTCCAGTGTAGTTGTCCTAATGGACCAGCTCAGTAAGTGGATGGCCGTTGCCTATCTCGAAGAGAGAGTACCTGAGGCGATATTACCCCATCTCAACTTTACACTTGCCTATAATTATGGCGCAGCATTTAGCTTTCTCGGAGACCA
>CALHTA010000178.1 GCA_938038645.1 uncultured Thiotrichaceae bacterium | reverse complement strand
TTGTCAAAGCCGGTGACTGGCATATCATATGGAATGGCAATCACATCTTTGGTGTTTACCCAAGTAGCGACTAACCGCCCATTATCAGTGTGTCTGTACTGGGTGTGACCGCCAAATTTAACCCTAACTGCGTGCTCTGGTCGAACGATTTCCCATGGATTGCCATCACGAAGCCATTGATCGGGCTCTTCATCTTGAAAGCCATTGATGATTTCTTGGCGGAACATGCCGTATTGATAGCGTATCCCGTAACCGGTTACTGGTAGCTGTAATGATGCGCAGCTATCTAAAAAACAAGCGGCCAATCTACCCAAGCCACCGTTACCCAAACCGGCATCGTGCTCTGCTTGTTCGATGTCTTCTAGCTCAAAAGCCATAGACTCAAGCGCTTTTTGAGTCGGCCCTTTAACATCCAGATTCAGCAGGTGATTACCAAATGCGCGGCCTATCAAAAACTCTAGTGAAACGTAGTAGGCGCGTCGTGTTCCTGCCTGTTCTTGTAATAGCGTCGTATTGCGCCAGTCAGCCATAATTCTATCGCGTAGCGCTAAACTCATCGCGCTGTAAGCATAAGTTGGCGTTGTTTCTGTACTTCTACCTAAAAAGTAAGTGAGGTAATGCTTGAAACTTGCTTCAATTGATTCGCTATCGAGAGATAATTTATTCATAGTTTGTTGATGTTCTTTGTTTGTATCAGTGTTGCCCATTATATTTTCCTAACTCGCGTGACATTCGTGTGTCACATGGAATTCTAAGCTACGTACTTTGTTAGCTTAGAACGATTTTATTTATAGAGTTCAAGGTACTGTTCAGCGCTAACTTTCCAACTGAAGTCCTTGTTCATTGCGGTTTGCTGAAGTGTTTTCCAGCCTAATTTATCCTTAAATGCGTCTACTGCTCTATGCATGGTGTCAAGCAGGGTGTTAACGTCTGATGAATTCATGACAAAGCCATTGGCTTCGCTATTGCCATCCGATGCATCGACCACCGTGTCTGCTAGACCACCGGTATTCGTTACAATAGGCAATGTGCCGTAGCGTAAGCTATACATTTGGTTTAAGCCGCAAGGCTCATAGCGTGAAGGCATCAGGAATATATCGCTACCCGCTTCAACCATGTGCGCCATTTTTTCTGAGTAACCGAGGTAACAGAAAACGCGATCAGGGTACTGGTTACGAAGATCTTGAATGACCGCCTCGTAATGACTGCTACCTGAGCCCATCAACACAAAGTTCGCATTAGTCTGCATCATCATGGCTGGAATCGCTTTGGTGATGATATCAATCCCTTTTTGCTCGGTGAGTCGTGAGACCATACCAAACAGCGGTGCTTCCAACGCTGCATCACTGACAGTATCAATATGTTCTGAAAGCAGGGCGCGTTTGTTGTCTAGCTTGCCTGGTTCAATAGCATCTACTGAGTAATGATGCGGTAAATAACTATCACTCGACGGATCCCAAATCTTTTCGTCAATCCCATTTAATATGCCACTGAGCTTATAGCTTCGAGAACTTAATATACCGTCCATGCCATAGCCAAAGGCTGATGTACAAATTTCTTTTGCGTAAGTTGGGCTTACGGTGGTGATGGCATCTGAATAAATGAGGCCTGCTTTTAGCATTGAAAAGCCACCATAAAACTCAGCACCTTCCGGTGACCACCAAGTATCAGGCAGTTTCAGGGATTGATAAATTTCCTTTGAAAAATGGCCGCCAAACGCGAGGTTATGAATGGTGAATACTCGCTTTGGACGGTGATGGTGATGATCTAAAAAGGCTGGAATTAAACCACATTGCCAGTCATTAGCATGCACAACGTCCGCTCGCCAATCGTCGACGACTTGCCCTGTTGCAATTTGTGACACTGCCCAGCTGAATTGCATAAATCGTTCAGCATTATCAAACCAATCGTATCCCTCTTCATTGACATAAGGGTTTCCTACTCGATCATATAAGGATTGGCAGTCCACTAACCAAAAAGGCTGATCGAATTGCGGATGAGTTGCTTCAAGTAAGCGAATCGTTGGCGTCTGGTAGCCATAGGGCGAATCCATCCAACCCAATATTTTTAGCCCATCACAGCTTTCTAGGACTTCGCGATAGGCCGGTAAAATGATCTTTACGTCTTGCCCTAGTGCCTGCAAAGCTTTTGGTAAGCTGTAAGCGACATCACCTAAGCCACCTGTTTTTACTAATGGCCATACTTCACTGCTTGCGAATAGAACGTTCATTTAGTCACCTTTAAGTAAAGCGCTGCTAGCGGTGGCAAAGTTAGTTCTATTGATTGTTGTTGATTCATCCAAGGTACTTTTTGATATGGAATGACCTCATTGTTTCCACAGTTGCTTCCGCAATAGTAGGTCGAATCGGTATTTAAAATTTCTTTATAATCGGAGGCAACAGGTACACCGATACGATAGTTCTCGCGAGGAACTGGGGTAAAGTTAAATAAGCCGATGATGTGATTGCCATCACGGTCTTTACGTAACACGGCCAGCACCGATTGATCCGAATCATTACAGTCAATCCAACTAAACCCCTCATGCGAAAAGTCTAGATCATGGAGCGCCGTTTCTTTTCGATACAGGCCATTTAGATCGGCAATGAGTGAGCTTATCGCTTTGCGGTCAGTATCTTCACCAGCCATCCAGTTAAGCTGCGTCATCTCATTCCATTCTTCAGGTTGAGCTATTTCGCCGCCCATAAACAATAGCTTTTTACCGGGGTGTGCGTAATGCCACGCATAAAACAGCCGTAAATTTGCCAGTTTTTGCCAGCGGTCACCGGGCATTTTTTCAAACAAGCTGCGTTTGCCATGCACCACTTCATCGTGCGAAAGCGGCAATACAAAATTCTCACTATATGAATAGATTTGACTAAAGGTCAGCTTGTTATGGTGGTACTTACGATGCACAGGGTCTTGCTCGATATAATCAAGATTGTCATTCATCCAACCCATATTCCACTTCATGGAGAAGCCAAGGCCGCCCATTTCGGGTGGCTTAGTCACCATGGGCCAAGTGGTTGACTCTTCTGCCATGGTAACAACGCCCGGAAGAGATGTATGAACAATACGGTTCATATCTTGCAGGAAGCTGACCGCTTCTAGGTTTTCTCTTCCCCCCATTTCATTGGGTAGCCATTCGCCTGCATCTCGCGCGTAATCGAGATAAAGCATTGAAGCCACAGCATCAACCCGTAGGCCATCGATATGAAACTCTTCAATCCAGTAAAGTGCATTCGCTAATAAAAAATTACGAACTTCATTGAGCCCGTAGTTAAAAATGAGGGTTCCCCATTCTTTATGTTCGCCTTTACGACTGTCTTC
Source organism: uncultured Thiotrichaceae bacterium (assembly GCA_938038645.1). Classification (GTDB taxonomy): domain Bacteria; phylum Pseudomonadota; class Gammaproteobacteria; order Thiotrichales; family Thiotrichaceae; genus Leucothrix. The sequence goes on along the minus strand of CALHTA010000178.1, from coordinate 375 downwards.
ATGTTCGTATAAGGCATTACCATTAAACCTAGCCAGTGCAAAACTATCTTTAGGGAAGTGAGCGGGAACCCAATCTAAAATCACGCCAATATTGTTTCGATGGCAACGATCAATAAACGCTTTGAATTGATCGGGTGACCCGTAACGAGCACTAGGCGCATAAAAACCGGTAACCTGATAACCCCATGATTGATCGAGAGGATGCTCAGTAATCGGCATTAATTCGATATGGGTATAACCAAGATTCTTAATATAAGGAATTAAGCGATCACCGAGGTCTTGCCAGTTGTAGAAAAGTTCTTCACCTGGCCGCTGCCAAGAACCAGCATGCAGCTCATAAATACTAATCGGTTGATGTTGCCAGTCAAATTCTGC
>CALHTA010000177.1 GCA_938038645.1 uncultured Thiotrichaceae bacterium | reverse complement strand
ATCCATCCGATATAAGAGCGCTACTAACATTGCTCTATTCTGATTATGACGTGTACAGTTTTGGTCAGCTTTGCCGAGAGAAAAAACCACGCGTTGAGCCTGCGTCCTCGCGAAGTGCCGGACGAGCGCTTGATGCTTTTTGCCGGGGTATTAACCCAGGTTTATTTCATGCCGTGCTGATTAACCAAATGGGTATTGGGCAGCGAAGCTTTGTAGTAGACAGTGAGTTTAACTCTGAAGTTTGGAATTTGCCGGTACTGTCATATCAAGCTGAGTATCATAACCCTGAAACTAACCAAGTTTTCAAAGATGCGTTTAGTGCTAAAGTGCCAAGAACGACCTACACCTCGGATCCAAATTGGTATAACCGAGATCCGAATAGAGTCGCTTATATTGTTGGCGTTAATTTGAAGATAAAATATCAGGTTGAAAATTTCCCGCTACCTAAAATGCGCCTAGACCCTAGCCACGATAAAGCCTTTAACGATGTGCTGACTTATGATCTTGAGCTGGATTCAGCAGGTAATATTATTGGTGGGGAATGGACGGGTCATTCAATGACGAATCATCCTGATATCGTTTCGTTTGTTGCGACTCGTGACATATTTAGAAGTGAGATTGATAAGCGGGTCACCGGTAAAAACTTGCCTGAAATTCTACGTAGTATTAAGCCAGAATATATCGCTAGAACTTCATCAAAAAGGCGGCCGCTGTTCAATGTCGTTAAAGCACTAGCGAGAATGTCGCAATAACACCGCAAGCTTGCTCACTTAAAAAGTAATTGACACGACCGTTAGACCGCATAGTATTCACGGGCTGGAATCATCCAGCCCAACTATCAAAAAGACGGTCATTCTATGCCTGCCATTATTTCAATCGTCGATCTTTGTAAGACGTATGACAGCGGCCACCAGGCCCTTAATTCTATCAATCTCGATATCGAGCGAGGCGAGATTCTTGCTTTGCTAGGCCCCAATGGTGCCGGAAAAACAACCTTGATATCGACTATCTGCGGGTTAGTATCGCCTTCTTCAGGTACGGTTACTGTGGATGGTAATGACATCATCAAGGATTATCGTTTAACGCGAAAAGATATTGGTTTGGTTCCGCAGGAATTAGCACTAGGTGCCTTTGACAAAGTTTGGGATACCGTCTGCTTTAGTCGTGGCCTTTTTGGCAAAAAGCCTAATCCTGAGTACATAGAACAGTTACTGAAAGACTTGACGCTTTGGGATAAAAAAGACAATGAGCTAATGACTTTGTCCGGTGGAATGAAGCGACGTGTGCTGATTGCCAAAGCGTTATCTCATGAGCCTAAAATTCTGTTTCTTGACGAGCCTACCGCGGGTGTTGATGTAGAGTTGCGTAAAGACATGTGGAAAATTGTTCACAAATTGCGCGAGTCTGGTGTCACCATAATCCTTACGACTCACTACATTGAAGAAGCAGAAGAAATTGCTGACCGTGTGGGCGTGATTGCAAAAGGCGAGTTATTGTTGATTGAAGACAAAGACACCTTAATGCACAAGATGGGTGAGAAGCAGATGGATATTCAGCTTCGTGAGTGCATCAGTAGCATCCCTGAATCACTAGCAGAATATAATCTATTGCTGTCAGAGGAGGGTGACTCTATGACCTATACCTACGATACTAATGCGGACCAAACGGGGATTACTGCGCTCTTGCAAGCCATCAATGCAGCAGGCTTATCGCTGAAGGATTTAAAAACAACACAAAGCTCTCTAGAAGATATTTTTGTAAAATTGGTGGAGGAAGAGGCATGAATTACCAAGCAATAAAAGTCATTTACTACAATGAGATGCTGCGTGCTTGGAATACGTTAATGCAGACCATTGCGTCCCCAGTGATCTCTACATGCCTTTATTTTGTGGTGTTTGGTGGAGCCATTGGAAGCCGTATACAGGAGGTAGATGGGGTTCCTTATGGTTCGTTTATTGTGCCCGGTTTGATCATGCTATCTCTTTTGACACAGAGCATTTCTAACGCATCCTTTGGTATTTTCTTTCCCAAGTTTACCGGTACCATTTATGAAGTGATGTCGGCGCCAATTTCGTTTTTAGAGATATTAATTGGCTATGTTGGTGCAGCGGCCACCAAGTCGCTGATAATTGGTGTGATTATCTTATTTACAGCCGGTTTCTTTGTAGAGTTAGAGATTAAGCATCCCGTCTGGATGGTGGCTTTTTTAATCTTAACCTGCATCTCATTTAGCTTGTTCGGCTTTATTATTGGGCTTTGGGCAACCAACTTTGAGAAACTACAGCTGATTCCTTTATTAGTGATAACACCGCTAGTGTTCTTAGGCGGAAGCTTTTACTCGGTTGCTATGTTGCCGCCACTCTGGCAAAAAATCACTTTGTTTAACCCCGTGCTTTACCTTATTAGTGGTTTCAGATGGAGCTTTTTTGACAAGAGTGATGTGCCAGTTGGTACCAGCTTGTTGATGATCGCTATTTTCTTATTGGCTTGTTTGGCAGTTGTTCGTTGGATGTTTAAAACAGGTTACAGGCTAAAACAATAGCAAATTATTTTTGTGAAAAAATGTTTGTATAGATTTTAAGCAAAAATAGGCGCGTGTAATAAGCCATTCTTCTAGTGTTATATGTATTATTTTAATACAGAGCTGGAATTAGTTGTAACATGACCAAGACTTTAAACCTTGGTTGTGTAGTAAGTGATTAATAAAAACAATTGGCCTATCGCAAAATGTATCTTTGCAGCATTATTGTGTTTGCAAATCGTTACCCTGATTTTCATGCTATTGATAGCGCACTTTGGCGGTGAGGATGCATACCTCACTCATGCCAAGCGTTTGATGAGAGCAGTAGCTACTGAATCAATTCAAAGCGTCGATAATTTGCTAAGTCCTGCTGAAGACCTTGCGGTCGTCGCTGCCTCATTGATAGAAGATGGCGCAATAACGCTCGCACCAGACAAAGCGCTAGAGCAATATTTCTTTCATAATATACGGGTGAATACTAACTTTTCAGGCATGTATTTTGGATGGAATAATGGCGATTTTTTGTATGTAACAAGAAGTAATCCAAATGATGCATTGTCCCCATTTTTAACCAAAATTATCACCAAAAACCCGGAAGGCACCCGCGAAACTCAGCTGATAAACCGTAATCGTTTATTTGAAGAAATTGAGCGTAAGACCATCGATGATCAATATGATCCGCGCACCCGGCCGTGGTTTAAAGCCCTTCAAAAGGGCTCGATTATGTGGACTCAGCCTTACATTTATCATACTTCCAAATTACCTGGGGTCACGGTTTCTATTCCTGTGGTGAATGCTCAAGGTGAAGCGTTGGGAGTTTTGGGTTTAGACATCGAGGTGAGCAATCTATCTAACTACTTAAGTAAAAATGTATTAAGCGCCAACAGCATCGCCTTGATTGCGACTGATGATGACAGAATGGTTGCTCACACTGACTTAGATTTAATTTTAGTGCCAAGCCCAAAAGATAAAGGAAAACAACAGCTGGCAACACTTAAACAGATGGGTGATGAATGTATTGATGGCGCTTTGGAGGCTTTAAACTCTGAGGGCTTATCCTTTGTCTCTGATGAGATTCGCAGCGTAGACTTTCAGCATGAAGGTCAGAGGCATTATGCGGTTTTTAACTCTTACAATAAATTGGGAGTTAATTGGACAGTGGTTGTCATCTCCCCAGAGAGTGATTTCTTATCCACCATACGCAATGCTCAGTTCTGGCAAATCGTCAGCGCGGTCATTGGTAGCTTGTTACTCACTGCTTTGGCCTTTGTTGTTGCTCTTAAATTATTAAGACCCGTTAAAGAGCTGCAGGAGAGGGTGCTACGTAATCCTTTAACAGGTCTTTATAACCGACGTGCGCTTGATCAAATGGGTGTTGGCTTGATCAAGAAAAATCATCAAAAAGGAAGGGCCGTTTCCGTAGCCATTATTGATATTGATTTGTTTAAAGCGATCAATGACACCTTCGGACATACGGTAGGTGATGAAGTATTGGTATCAGTCAGCGAACGAATGCAGAAAGTGCTTAAGAAAACAGATTT
>CALHTA010000176.1 GCA_938038645.1 uncultured Thiotrichaceae bacterium | reverse complement strand
CCTGCACTTTCTAAGTGCCATACGGGGCTAGTTGCAACTTGCCACGTTTCTAATAAATCAGACCGCTCCGTTGCCTTCAACATTAACTTCTCGGTAGGTGAAAGCCTCGAAGACCACCTGCTTTGGCGTTGTGAAGCGTTTAAGTTGATCTTTATTTGGCCATCTTTAACGCTCATCTGATCACTCATCGGCTGCTCGTTAGCAAGGAGTGGAATGTTCAAACTAAGCGGTGTATCAAGTGGAGATAATCGCGTAACTGTTGTTTCAACTGTCCAATCTAATCCAAGGTTGAGCTGTCTCTCGACTTTAACAAAAGTTGGCAAAGTGCTTTGAATTTGTTCTTGAAGCGCTTTTGCATCCTTACTAAGCACACGATTTAATTGGAGCTGCGATTCCGCACTACCATTCTCTTTAATTCCTTCGAGCAGCCATTGCTTATCACTACTTTGCCAAGTGACTGAATGGGGCTTAAGAGGTAGCGGAAGAGGGATGCTATTTCGTTTTGGTAGCTGGCCACTGAGCACGACGTCGTTCAGTCCTTTTGGTATAGCAATCCAAAGCTGCTGTGACTGATCGCGCTTAATAGCTAGTGCGGGTTCCTGATTAAGAAGTACTTGCGAGCCTAACCAAGTACTTTGGCTGCCTGGCAACGGAATGGCGGTATCAATCACTGCATGTACGCGTAATCTTGCTTGCAGGTCATTTTCATTGATTGAGATTTGCATCTGCTCAATCTGAGCACATTCTGGTAAACATTCAGGCGCAGCATTCAAACGCTGCTTTAGCGTTTCAAGCATGTCCTCATCAGGGAAAGTTTCCGCCCTTAACGGTTCGCTAGGAATCAATAAAATAGGCAGCAAAAACAATACGGCAATTGGAGCAGCGCTCTTCTTAAACCACTGTTTAAATGAGAGGTTTAAGCGCTCATCTACGCTGATGACGCGCCAGCAAAGGCCGAGCAATAAACCGATACCTAAAAACTTTAACAGCATGTTGATGAAAGGATTGATTAGTATTAAACGGCTTGTTTCATCAGCCTTGACCGGACCAGACCATTGCAAGCGTGTTTGCTGATAAGCACTCCAATTTGGCAGACCGGGACCGGTTTGCACCATGCTGTTAGGGTCTATTGAAGTTAGATCCGCTTTAGGCATTTGCTTCCGAGCTTGTTTTATTGGCGCATTTCCAAGATAAGATCGAGCAACCATTTTACTGCTTAGCTTAGGGCGCGGTGCTGACGGTTTCACCATAGGAGCTTGTTGCATCATTTCTGGCTCAGCCATGACCATCGAGTCTTCCATTATTTCATCTCTAGCGGCCATATTGCCCGCAGCATGGTCAAACACTATTTGATGGTGCACCCGTTTATCTAACTGCGGATAGAGGCCGGTGCGAATGGTATCGATCATATAAGGCAGTATTAGCAAGGCTAAGGCTAAGATACTGATCCATCGATAAGTTGAAAGTGCTCGTTTGAACCAGCTTTCAGGCAAGACTCTTAACAAAGCAATCACTGCCAATAAATTTAACCAAATATAACGCGGTGCATTGGGCTCGTGCCAAGTGAGCGCTAGGGTTAATAGTGCAAAGCCTGCCCATAAAGGGCTAAAAAGATAGGCAATTGATAGTGTGATAATTAATACCAAAAAGAAATCCAGTAATGTCCATTGTTGAACCCAACTGTTAGGAAGATTATCAGTGCCTGAAACTGAAAATAATCGCCATCCTGGTGGTAAGTGCAAAGTGGTATTGACGTTTTTAAGATCATACTCCCAGCCACTCACCGGGGGTGTTGAGCGATGACCAGAAAAGCGACTTTCTGCGATAAGGTTAATTGATTCTCGCCTAATCTCTACGCCTGCTTTTGGGATGGCTCCAGCTTTGGATTCTGCTGGCTTGTGTTGCGTAATAAATTGATCTTGGCCATCAATACTGACGCGACCGAGTGTTAGTGACGGGGTTACATTAAGTCGAGATGCCTGGCGAACCACGCCATTTAAATGATCTTTTATGGTGTAGCCCTTGCCGTCATAGTCTAGCCACATCTCGCGCTGCAGCATTAGTTCATTTTGTCCCGCTTGGCTGACGCCTCTGTGCATGACATCCAGGCTCAAGGTCTTTTTAGGTGTCATTAAATAGGCGGGTAGTGACTTCCATTTTGCGGGCAGGCGCGTCTGATTGGGGTCAATGCTATTAGCACCACGTACCTCTACCTGACGGATTTTATTGTCAGCCGCGAAGGTCCAGACCTCCTGCTGCGGCCACGGAGCTTTACTAGCGGGGAGTGTGAAGCTTGTTTGGTCCGAATAAGCACGACCTGTCACCTCGATTGTCCATTCGCCGGGGCGAAGCTGCACTTGGAGTTGCCTGTCGTTGCCGCTTACCGACTCAAAACGGGCGGGTAAAGGGCTATTAATATTCAGCGGAATGAAGTCTTTTAACAAAACCGGTGACAAGTTGGTATTACGTTGTTTACCAGAAACTCGCAATTTAATCGCGGTGATCACTTGAACGGGGTGCGTGTCTGACAACTTTCGAAACACCTGAATATCTAAATTATCTTCACTGACGGTTTCAGCAACACCTTGGGTGAGCCACAGCTGTCCTTGCTGAGTAAATTGCGGGCGTTCGATAGTTTTATTGTTAACTCGTAATTTAACAAGGCCCGTTTGCGAAGTGACTTTGATGGATTTAGGGAGCTTAGACCATCGGAACAGCCCCTGTATTTTGTGAACACCTTCCTGAAGGCGCACAAATGGCATTCCATTTGTGGATTCGACAAGCAGCTCACCTTCTTGGGACTGCACTTTCTGCGGCCAATGCTCGGTATCTCCAGGTAATTGAACTAAGGTTTCACCAAATATCTGCCAGTTCTGACTAAACGTTCCGCCACTGCTGCTGAGCTGTAATTCTATTTCTGAAGGCCAGCTGCAGGCTCTGTTATTGTCATTGTATTGGTGGGGACAATTAGCGGCTTTTTGATCATGAAGAACCCAGTCAATCCAAGGCTTTAAAGGTTCGGGGACTTGTGATGGTGTAATAGGGGCAGACGATGCTGCCGTCGTCATTAGCAAGAAACTTAGCAGTATGAATTGTCTTAAACGCATGACAGGCTCGCTTATTGTGTTTATTGATAGAACAAGTTTATGACATCTTAAGGCTGTGTATGTAAAAATATTGTAAAAACACCTATTCGAAAATTATTAAGGTCTTTAATGCCTCATCCAATTTTGGGTTGCTTAATTTGTCTTGCCTCCGCTGCTTTTATCAGCGCTTGTGGGGTTAATAATGACGCGTTACCCGCGCAAGCTAGTTCAAAGCCAACCACTCAATCTAGCTCACGTTTTATCAAACTATCAAACGACCCTCGTATTAGCTATCAAGCCGGCACGAAAGCATTAGCCTTAGCGGTTCAGCGCATCCTTGATCAAAAAGCGGCAGTAATTGCTAAAAGACAATATTTACCCTTTAGTAACCCCATCAACGTATCAATTTTAAATTCAGAGAAGAGTGCAAAGCGTTTTTGCACCGCAGCGCGGGTTAGAGGCTGCGTGGTTAATCAAAGACTATTCATAACACCGCGGGCGACAGATACGTTATCAGGAACGGTTTTACATGAGCTATCGCATCTGCACTTCGAGCAAAAATTAGGAATGCTGCGTTATCATTCCGTGGTTCCGGCCTGGTTCCAAGAAGGTTTAGCGGTTGTTGTATCAGATGGGGGAGCCGCAGAGAAAGTGACTTTTGAGAATGCCATCAATGGGCTCAGAAGTGATAAATCCATCACGCCGAGCGCTAGGCGTTCATTATTATTTCCCAAGAAAGCAGCACAATTTGGGATTAGAAACTCTATGTTTTATGCGCAAAGTGGCATTTTCGTAAAATACCTTCAGGTTCAGAATCCTTTGAAATTCAAACGATTTATCTTAAAAATCTTAAAGGGAGAGCGCTTTGCACAAGCTATATTTTTAAGTTATCAAAAGACGCTCGACCGACTCTGGGCCAGTTTCAAAGATGAAATTACCCACAAGGATGTTCGATGGTTAAAACGATATGACTTTAGGTAATGACCTATCAGAAGGTTGGCTTTGATAATTGCTTACAAAAATTAAAAAAGGCCGCAAAATTAAAAGCGGCCTTTTATAAACTTTACTTATCAGTTCTTAGCGTTGAAGCTCGAGTTCAAGCAATATGCTCTAAGGTAATATTCAACATTCTCCGCACTGGCTCAGCAGCACCCCACAACAATTGATCGCCGACTGTAAAAGCAGTTAGATACTCAGGCCCGATATTCATTTTGCGAATACGTCCCACAGGGATCGTTAGCGTCCCAGAAGTCTTCATTGGGGTGAGGTCTTGCATCGTTGATTCTTTATCGTTCGGAACGACTTTTACCCACTCATTATGCTCGGCAAGAATAGATTCAATTTCCGCTAAAGGGATGTCCTTTTTAAGCTTGAT
>CALHTA010000175.1 GCA_938038645.1 uncultured Thiotrichaceae bacterium | reverse complement strand
GGTACGTGATTTGGCAAATCGTTTGCCGTCGCGCCATCTACAGGAGAATAAGTAAAGCAGCCCACTCGGTTGAGACGCGCTTCTTTAATAAAGTCTAACAACACCTGAAAATCTTCCTCTGTCTCACCAGGAAAACCGGTGATAAAAGTACTGCGTACCGTTATATCTGGGCAAATGTCTCGCCAGACTTTTAAACGGTCCAACACCTTCTCAGCATGAGCCGGTCGCTTCATATCTTTTAGAATACGATGACTCGCATGCTGGAACGGTATATCTAGATAAGGCAGGATTTTTCCTTCAGCCATTAAAGGTATCAGCTTATCAACGTGTGGGTAAGGGTATACGTAATGCAAACGCACCCAGATGCCCAACTCGCCAAGCGCCTCAGCCAATTGCTGAATGTGTGACTTAATTGGACGGCCATTCCAAAAGCCCGTTTGATACTTAATATCAACACCGTAAGCACTGGTATCTTGCGACACTACCAAGAGTTCTTTTACACCAGATTTAGCTAGATTCTCCGCTTCCTGCATTACCTCGCCAATTGAGCGAGTGACTAAGTCACCCCGCATCGATGGAATGATGCAGAATGAGCAGCGGTGGTTACAGCCTTCAGAGATTTTTAGATAGGCATAATGCCGTGGCGTTAACTTAATACCTTGTGGTGGCACAAGGTCTACAAAAGGATCATGTGGTGGCCTGATGGTCGCTCGAACCGCGGTCATCACTTCTTCATAAGCATGAGGGCCACTAACGGCGAGTACGCCAGGGTGCGCTTCTAACACTTTTTCAGAGTCTGCACCTAAACAACCTGTGACAATAACCTTGCCGTTTTCTTCTAGTGCTTCACCTATTGTGTCTAGAGACTCTTCCACAGCAGCATCAATAAAACCACAGGTGTTCACTACAACAACGTCAGCTCCTTCATAGCTTGGGCTAATTTCATAGCCTTCTATTCGTAACTGAGTCACAATTCGCTCAGAGTCGACCAATGCTTTAGGACATCCTAAACTGATCATCCCAACGCGATTATTCGAAGTTTTAGTGGCTACTGCTTCACTCATTAGACTTTAGACTCTGGGCAAATCGCGATATTGTACACGACTTGTGAGATTTCTTTCATACCGAATCAATAGTGTTCTATTACACGAATTTAATGACCAAGCACAAGATATAGTGCTCGCTACTATCCACAACCCATATTGACTTATTCACACTCGTTATAAATTCTTAACAAAGTGTTAATCTACGCGGCATTGGCAATAATCCAGTCAAGAAAATATTCGTAAGTAATTGTTTTATAATAAAAAATTGATAATAGGCTAAAATATCCCCTTTTTGCTTAAACCCTTGATTTTACAGGCTTGGGCATACTTGTCGCAGACTAGTCCACAAAGTTATCCACAGGAATTGTGCATAAAAAGTTTTGCAATTACAAAAACAATGCTTAAACAATAAGTTAGTTTAATAATGGCTCTAAAGTATCTTTTAGTGGCGTCACTTTCCACTTGGTTTAATTTCATTCAGTTTCACGAAACTATCACTTTGTAAAGCTGAATAATTTCTTAATTCTTGCTTAACAGAATTTTTATTAAGCTAATATTAAGTTTCGCTTACGCCAGTTATTCACACTGCTTAGCCTGTCGTTTCCACCGGAAAATAGCATTGTCTATGCCGACAACCACCCATCTAAAAAACGCTAAGTTATTGTTATTATTGACTAATTAGTTTGGTTTAAAAATCATACAACATCGTAAATGGTAACGGTGTCAATAACTTAGCTTATAAAGCTCAATACTATCAACAGAGTTATCCACAGCCTGTGGAAAAAGACTTGGTTAAATCAATGTCAAGTTCGTTCAGATAAAAATAACCTGAAAATATGAAAAAATATTCTTGAAATATACCCTCTAGTCTGATTTTTTTGAAAAATAGTTGCTTAAAAAACACACTACTCGTAACAATAGTTAGTGTGAGTACCTCTTTTTATCTTTTACTATGCCTAAGTTGAGTCTGATAGACTTGTTCGCTTAATTTTAAAAATTTATTTTGGAGAGAGCTGCGGATGTCAGCCAAACACCCTGTCGTTGCAGTTACCGGTTCATCAGGTGCTGGCACAACTTATGTTCGTGATGCCTTCATTAATATATTTCGACGCGAAGGGATAAACGCAGGCATTATCGAGGGCGACAGCTTTCACAGCTTGACGCGTGAAGAGTTCAAACAAGGCGTTGAAGAGGCGACCAATCGCGGCGATAACCATCTAAGTCACTTTGGGCCGAGAGCCAATGACTTTAAAGCCCTGCAAAACTGCTTTAAAGAATATGGCGAGCACGGAACGACAAAGCAGCGACACTACCTACATAATAAAGAAGAAGCCGATAATCACAGTCTGCGTCTTAACATGCCGTTGAAAGTAGGTGAATTTACGCCGTGGGAAGATATTCCTGATAACACTGAGCTTATTCTCTATGAAGGGCTCCACGGCATGGTGGTGGATCAAGAACAAGATATCGATGTCACACCCTATGTAGATCTAGGCATTGGCGTAGTGCCGAGCGTTAATTTAGAGTGGATTCAAAAGATTCACCGTGACCATGCTGAGCGCGGTTATAACGAGCAACAGGTCATTGATACCATCCTGCGTAGAATGCCAGATTACATTAATTACATAACGCCGCAATTCTCATTAACGGATATGAATTTTCAGCGCGTGCCGATGGTAGACACTTCGAACCCGTTTATTGCTAGAGACATTCCTTCTTTAGATGAAAGCAAAGTCGTCATCCGTTTTCAGCGCCCTTCTAAGTACAACATCGACTTCCCATTCCTATTGGATATGATCGAGCACTCTTTCATGTCACGTCGAAATACCATTGTGGTGCCTGGAAATAAGATGTCGCTCGCGATGGAGACGATTCTCACCCCAATCCTTGAGCGGCTTTTAGAAGAAAGCAAACCGCTGCAACAATAAAGTGCTTAATCTTGGCTGTACTCGAAAGAGTCACTGAATAGTTGCTCGCGTGGTAAGCCCTGTCTTAAGAACTGGGTTTGTGCTGCAACAATCATTTGTGGTGGGCCTGCCATATACACATCAAAGCCTGATAGGTCAGGATAGTCAGCGGCAACCGCTTCATGCACATAACCACTGCTTCCCTGCCAGTTGTCTGCATCATTCGCCTGAGACAACACTGGGGTAAATTTAAAGCCTCCTGCAAACACCCAGCTTTCCGCCAACTCCCGTTGATACAGGTCAACTAAAGATCTAGCCCCCCAATACAGATGGATAGGTCGCGTGTCTTGTTCCGATCTTAACTGTTCAACCATTGCCTTGATGGGTGCAAAGCCTGTGCCACCGGCAATGAGAATAATGGGTCGATTAGACTCTTCACGAATATAGAAATCACCAAGCGGTGCTTCAATCCTTACCAAAGACTTTATCTGAAACTTATTAAACACCATCTCAGTAAACTCACCGCCCTCAACCAAGCGGATGTGCAGCTCAATGAACTCTTCCTCTACGGGTGCATTGGCGATTGAGAAAGAGCGGCGTTTGTTATTGCGCAATAAGAAATCA
>CALHTA010000174.1 GCA_938038645.1 uncultured Thiotrichaceae bacterium | reverse complement strand
GTGAACACTAACAATCTGGTCCATGCTGAAACCGTAATACGGAATCACCTTGGTAAATTGAGATTTGCAAATGGCGCAAATAGCGGCCATATGCGTCACGCCATATTTATCCGTGACGTGTTGCAACGCTTCCATTCGAGGCAGCGCGCCTTTAATTCGGATATCCATTAAATCATCGGTCAAAATACCGCCGCCGCCGCCGCAGCAGAACGTGGCATCTTTGGTGGTATCTTCCGGCATATCGACGTAATTATTACAAACCGCCTTAATGACATTTCGCGGAAAGTCGAACTGCCCATTCTCTTGATCGCCCATATTAGATCCGCGGGCGACATTGCAAGAGTCATGGAACGTCAGGGTCATATCATCGTTACGCGACTTATCAATGTTGAGTTTGCCGTCGCGCAGTGCTGGCCAAGTAATCTCTAGTACGTGTTGTGGGACTGGATAGCGGGCGTCTAAGAAATCAAACGGGCCAGCTAAGGTATTTAGGAAGCTGTAGGCCACACGCCAAGCGTGTCCACACTCACCAAACACAATGCGCTTTACACCCAAGTCTTCGGCCGCTTTGCGTACTCGCATCGAGATCTTACGCATGTTTTCATAACTGCCGATAAACATGCCAAAGTTGGCGCCTTCTGAGGCATACGAACTCAACGTCCAACTCAAACCTAACTCGTGAAATACCTTGGCATAACCAATCAATCCATCCACGTGCGGCTCAGCAAAGAAGTCAGCAGACGGGGTGACTAATAGAATATCTGCACCATGCTGATCTAATGGCAACTTAACCGGAACGCCCGTTTCATCTTCAATATCTTCTTCAAGCCCTTCTAGCGTGTCGGCTAAAGCAGCTTGTGGCAGACCTAGGTTGTTTCCAATCTTGTAGACCTTACCCATAATCTCAGTTGAGTACTTTTGGCCTCGACCGATATGATTCAAAATTTCTCTGGCAGCCATCGAGACTTCAGCGGTATCAATCCCGTAAGGGCAAAACACTGAGCAACGGCGACACTGTGAACACTGGTGATAGTAGTTATACCAATCATCCACCACTTCTTCTGTAAGGTCCTTTGCGCCCACTAATTTTGGGAAGTACTTACCTGCAAACGTGAAATAACGACGGTAGACTTTGCGCAACAAATCCTGTCGCGCCACCGGCATATTTTTAGGGTCTGATGAGCCGAGATAGTAATGACATTTGTCTGTGCAAGCGCCGCACTTAACACAAATATCCAAATAGACCTGCAAGGAGCGATAGCGCCCACGCAAATCATCTAATTTATTTAAGGCCTCTTCTTTCCAATTAGGAATAAGCGACCAGTTGCCTTCTTCATCCTGCTCAATGTCGTCAGGAAAGTTCATGGGCTTTTGGAACTCGGGCTTAGATATAAACGGCCCAGCGCCTTTCATCGTGTCAGGAACGACTACCGGAATATCAACAATACCGTCATCTGACAATAAAGGAGGTGCTTCGTATTTAGCCATGTGATGAACCTCCGATCATTTTTTTAATTCGCTCAAGTAATCAACACCCTGCTTATCCAGCTCAGCAGCCCAAGGTGCGACGTGACGTTGCTCACGTGAGTTGTCCATCTGATTTCTGCTCGGGCTGAAGAACACACCTGGGGCATGCATCAACTTGCTGATGGGGAAAATAATCATCAATAAAACAACGGAAGTCAGATGCAGTAACAAAGTAAAATCAGCGGGCAATGGTTGCCAGCTAAAGTATTTCAAACCTTGGAAAAAGGCCTTCACCATCACGATATCGGTAGGGTTAACAAACTTCATCATCAAGCCGCTGACGCCTATAACGATAAATAAAATCAACATCAGAAAATCAGACGGTGCTGAGATATAGCGCACCCGATCAATAAGAAAGCGTCGTGCCAGCAAGGCAATGAGGCACAGCACAAAACCAAAACCTGCATACAAACCAAAGGGCTGTATGAAAGCAATGACTCCCCAAACGGGATCAAGGAAATAGCGCAAATGCCGAAGTACAATTAGCAGCATGCAGTAATGAAACACGATACTGATCAGCCAAAGCAGTTTGTCGGCTCGGTATAAACTTTGAAACAAAAATACTTCCCGAGCCATGCGAAGCACCACACCCTTTTGAGTTCTCGGTGCTGGCATGGTCGGGATTTTTAAAGGGGATGGGGTATTCCAATACAGGCGCACTTTGTTAGCCACGCCAATCACTAAAACCAGCGTCGCTATCCAAAATAAAATGCTGTATACAACTCCCAGAAACACACGATCCCCTCGAGCACTCCGTCAAATTACTGCGCTACATTTGACGAAGCACTCTACTAATATGAATTAAACACAACCCGTTGGCTTTGGAAGACCCGCGTATTTACACGCTTGCTTACCAGGACCATAGGGAAATAAAGAGTAAAGGTACTTTGAGTTACCTTTGTCTTTGCCCAATCGCTTACCTACCGCTTTTGTCAATACACGTACCGCTGGAGCGATTTGGTACTCTTCATAGTACTCACGCAAAAAATTGATGATATCCCAATGCTCTTCAGACAACTCAACGTCTTCTTCAGCTGCCAATGCTGTGGCTATATCAGGTGTCCAAGAAGACAAATCAACTAGGTAACCTTCCTCATCTTGCTCAATCGTACTGCCATTCACTTCGAGTGCCATTAGCGCTCTCCTCTTCTCTTGGTGTTTCAGTAAGGCCCGCCTTAAAAACGGTGCCCATTATTGTTAACTGTAAACCGCTTACAACCAGCTTTGGGTCGTTTCATTGCTTACGGTTAAATCGACAAAACCTGCATAATCAACGGTTTCGACACCACTGATTATACGATCTTCACTCAATCCACGGGCAGCTAAATCACCCGAGAGCACATAAACAGATTTATCCTGGAGCGCTGCTTCAACCTTTGCAGCAAACGCTGTTTTGGTAATCGCACCAACCGCTGCATCTTCAATCATCAAAATGGAGTCGCCGGCTGAGGCATGGTTTAAACATGACTCAAAAGCATTTCGCTCAAAAGGTGATTTATTTACGATATGTAACATTGCCATACTTGCTCTCCTGAACCCACTCGCCTAGAAACTAATAACCACTTCTTGGTCGGCCATAATTCCGCTCATTGCAGCACGATCAACCAAATGAATCGATGGCTTTTCAGCGTAGTCATCATCTTCATCTTCCCAAGTCAGCTCCATCAAATCATCTAGAGTCAAACCGCGTTCTTCAAGCGACTCTTTCTCGACATAAAGCTTGTTGATGTCGTAATCACCGAGCGCTTTGTAAGCCTTAGAGAAATTCTTTTGGCCAATGCCCGTGGTGTCCTGACCTTTAGTAATCTGGTAAACACCATCATCAATAAATGCCAGTGAAACGTCTTGATCAAATGCCGCAGAAATCAATACTACTTCTAGGGACTCGATTGCATAAACCGTACCGTAAGGTGCTTTGCGGTTTACAAACATGAATTTTTTAGTTGCCATGTCGTCGTTCCCCTAGTCGCCAAACACGATGGTGCGATCAGATTGAATACTGCCTTCAATCAGTTGACCCAAACCGGAAATATGAAAACCTTCAATGATATTGTCAGCATCCAAACCTTGTCGTTTAGCTTCTTCAGCATTCATCAATCCACGACGCTGAGCTGCTGCAATACAAATCACCAAGTCGAGATCGTGAGCTTTCGATAGCTCTGACCACTCTTTTTGCAGCTGACGGTCATCTTGAGGTGGCACACTCAAACGCGTCCCGTTATTCACGCCATCGTGGTAGAAGAAAACACGATAAATTTCGTGGCCTTTTTCAAGCACCGCACGTGCAAATTGAAGCGCTGTATCAGACGCCTGATGCTGATACGGCCCTTCGTTAATCATTAAGGTAAATTTCAATTCAAGACTCCGAATTAGAAACGGATATAAGTTATGGGTAAGAGTGTATTTTGCTGGGGGAATTCTTATAACCCCCTTCATGGGATGGCGGGGATTTTAGGGTGTATCCCCTAAGGGATAGGTAATGTTTTTATGAGTTTTTGGTCTTGCAGTAAACCTATGCTGACGAGTCAATAAAAAGGGAGCTAATAGCAATTAACTCCCTAATTATCAGGCAATTTACGTGATCTTCCTTACAACATTTCAAAACTCTCTTTGCGGTCAAACAAGCGTAAAGAAGAAATCCGATTTAGTCCTCAATCCAACGAATATCCGCACCCAAACTCTGCAACTTCTCAATAAAGTCAGGATGTGCTCGGGCAATAGGATCTGCCTTCTTAACAACCGACTGACCCGGAATTTGCAATGCAGCAATAACCAACCCAAGCACCACTCGAATAATATAAGGCGCTTCAACCGTCGCTGGACGCAACTGCCCCGAACCAATCATCAACAATCTATGCGGATCAGACAGATGCACTCGCGCACCAAACTTTTGGAGCTCTGAAGACCAGAACAACGCACCTTCATAAACCTTATTCCAGTACAAGACTTCACCTTGAGACTGAATCGAAGCACCGATAATCTGCGGCAATATATCCGCGGGAAAATAAGGCCAAGGTGCGGCTTCAACCTTTGTGACTACTTCTGGGGTGAAGTTTTTCTCGACTCGGAAAGAACTTGGCCCCGTTAC
>CALHTA010000173.1 GCA_938038645.1 uncultured Thiotrichaceae bacterium | reverse complement strand
GTCGAAGTGCGTGAGGGTGATCTTTGGGTAGAGCTCAGCGACCCGCCTTATGCAGAGCGTTATGACACAATCGTAAACAGCCTCAAAGAAGCATTTGATGATCACGAATACGATCGTATTGCACGTGAAATTGCCCGCCTTAAACAGCTCGGTGCAGATCCCTTGGAAGCTTTACGCCTTACGATCGAATGGTCTTGGCAGAAAATGGAGTTCGGTTGGACACACGCTTTTGCCGGTATGGCCGATTGGTTAATGGTTTACGAGGAAAACCCTGAAGATGCTGAATTACAGCTGGTTTGCCTGCTTGAGAGTGTAGGGCATGCCTCGTTTGATGTGTTGCGTGAATCTACCTATCCCTATGATGAGTCGGTAACGACTTATGATGAGGCTGGCTTTCTGGCAGCCGTTGAGAATGAAGATCAGATAACGGCGCTAGCGATGTTACGAGGTGGTTTAAAGGATGGTCTTGAGTTTAGTGACTTCGAGCGAGGTTTAACTCATGCCGCTTTAGCGCATTACAATGACTTTGGACATTCGTTAATTTATGTTACTAAGGCAGAGTATTTGATCGAAAAACTAGGAGCACAAGTCGCTGAACCATTGCTGCTGTCATTGGTAAGAAGCATTATTTTTGCCAGTCGTGAAGATAAAATTCCAGAGTTTAGTCATTACCAAGCAACGCTAGAGGCATGGGGAAATGCTGAGACCGATACTGACTTAATGCCAACGGCTGAAGATTGGTTACACAAAGGTATTAACCGGTCGCTAAAGCTAACGCTGTCGCAGAGCCATTTGCAGCCAATCAATCTGTATGAAAAGTTGCTAAAAGCCAATGCCCTCAGCATGCTCAACTTTGATTTGTCTCAACAAGATAAAACTCATGTGCCTATTTCTGGCAATGTTGGATGGTTAGATTTCACTCATGCACTAACGTTCTCTAATGCCGTACGAAAACAATGCGCTAAGTATCCTGAACTTTGGCCTCAAGGCCTGTTGCAGATGACGTGTTTTAGTGGACGAAATGCAAACTTTGCCACTGAAGATAATGATGCGAATGCATGGTGTGGAGATGATCCATCTGCTGAAATTAACGCGATCCTAGAGCAAACTTACGACCATGGCTTAGGCGAATATATTATTTCTGTGCATTGGTTGAAAACAGCTTGGGCCGTTCGAGAAGAAATGAATGAGTTTCCATCTGATACCCGTAGAGCTTTGTTAGCTTCGGTTAAGCGTTTTGTTCACTCACCGCTGAGACGCAAACAAACGCGCCGCACGGCTTATCAATCATTGAAGTTTGTCGCCAAAGGATGATGATTTAAAAGCTAATATAGAACATTCCAATACGAAACACCCACTCTCAAATGATGAAGAGTGGGTGTGTCTAACTTAAAAACTAACGCCTCACTTCAACGCTTTTAACATTTGCTCTCCCAAGGCCTTAGCACCCGATAATGGATCATGGAAGTTGAAACCAAGGTCAAGGTTTTGAGGTTGTCCCATCAACTCTACGCTGAGTGATAGCTGCACAAATCCACCTTTGACTGCATTGAGTTGGCCTTCAAAGCTAGCGGCTTTAACATCAAACAATCCACCTAAACCTACTTCAACGATGAAGGTTGCGGCATCACCGAGCCCACCGACTGAAACCTTAGCGCCTTCAAGAACACCCTCAGCAACCTTAAGGCCGACTGTTGCCGTCTCTTTAGCGGCAAATAATGAAGCCACTCTAGGGTCAAGGTCGATTGGTACTAAATTAGCCGCATCCTGCATGGTATCCAAGGTTTGTTCGGCAACAAAGAGTGCTGCATTGGCGGTCTCTTTCGCGGTAAACAAAGCCGCGATTCGAGGGTCAGCATCAATAGGGAAAGCGTTAATTCCTGACCTAATGCCACGCAGTGTTTGTTTGGCGACTTCAAGAGCAGCGTTTGCGGTTGTTCTGGCTGTGAACAGCCCAACAATTCTTGGATCAGCATCAACAGGGAATGATCTTGCCGCTCGCTCGATCTGCCTCACGACTCCTTTAGCAACGTTTAGCGCTTGATTAGCGCCAAAAATGGCTGTCTCAATGCCACCAATCTTGGCGTAGATAACACCAATTTCGGCATTTTTAGCGGCAGCGTAAGCAGCATATTCAATCCCTCTATCCGCTTTGCGGAACCAAGGAGAGTTATCCAACCAGCGTTTTTTAGATCTGATGTGACCTTTCAATGTATTGATGCGAGCGTTGGAGCTACGTATCTCACCGCGTAAACCATTCACTTTATTTTGCGCATTACTGACGTCACGCTGAGCATTTCTAAGTCTTGTCACATCACGCTGTCGTTCGCGGTTAATGGTGGCGCGGGTGCTATTAATCTGTCTGTTTAAACCATTAACTTTTGACTGAGCGCTTGAAACCGCTCGTTCGGCACCTTGCACTCTAGCAGCATCGCGCTGTCGCTCGCCTCTGATGATATTTCTAGTGCGATTAATATTACTTTCAAGATTGTTAACCTTACGGCGCTCGTTAGCGACTGCATTTTCTGCATTACGAAGCCTTTGAATATCACGATCTCGCTCTCGCTGAACCTGACGACGCATGTCATTAATTTGACGCATCAATGTGTCGACGGCACGTTGTGCATCTTTAATATCATCCTGAGCATCGCTAAGCGCTTGAGTCGCTTCATTTACGCCTTTCTCAATGCCTTTGGTGGCTTCTTCACGAAGGTAAGCAATAAGGTCGTTGCGCATGGCGACTTTGAGATAGAAATCACCGCCTTCCTTAATATTACCGCCAGAAGCTTCGATGCTGGCTTCAAACAAGTCAAACAGATTACCGCTTACCATGAAGTAGAAGCCCTGATCGGAAATCTTGATCAAGGTTTCAGCGGACACGCCAAGGATATCGATACCTGCATCAATTAAGACACCTGGGTTATCACCCACCATCAAGTTAATATCTAACATGGGGTTAGGGGTAGACCCTGATCCACGAATCACAATGGCGTTAGCGATATTAATCTGATCCATGGTGGCGCGAATGCGTAAGCCTTTGTCGTAGTCCAGTTTGAACTCAAACTCTGCATCGAAATCAGCAATCGACAATTTACCTTGGAATGCAAACCCTGGCTCATAGAACAGCTCACCGATTTGCGTAGCTTGTGGAACCACGTGAACACCGACATCTTCCATACCGACGGTGAGGATGGTTTCTTGAAGCTCCGACGGTATCCGTCTCATGATGCTAGGGTCACAGAATGTGCTTAGCACTTCCTTAAGAAACAGTCGATTAAACGACGCCGAAATCATGCTTTTGGACGGCGTCACAGTGTCTGCTTTAACCGCTGCACTTCCTACGAAAGATCCGATCTTTACGCTTCCCGCTAGTCCAATAATGGGCAGTACAACAGCAGGTGGCGGTACGATTCCCATACCGATATCAATAGCTAAATCTTCAACGGCAAAGCCTTTAACACCAAATGGATCACGCCATTCACCCAACATCGTCGCTGCAAATGAAATGGAACGTTCAACCGGGCGTACTTTCATTGTACCGACAAAGACGAGGTCGCTATCATCAATCCTTGCGATCACTTCACCTTTAATACCGACAGCGAAGTTGCTGGGGAATGGCTGTAGGTTTAGCGCCATATTGCCCATGGCCACGTTGTCACTGATGTCAAACGTGCCGCCAATACCAGCACTAATGACAAGGCTCGCAGGATTTGGCCCGATTGCCGCTGACACGGTCAAACTATCTAAATCCATTAAGTCATCAAGACCTAAATTAGACGTGTCAAGATTGGCAACAAGGTTAAGCCCCTTGGATATTTGAGTGCCATCCGGAAGCTCAAAGAAATCAGTGGGTAAGGTTCTTCCTTCAAAGTTAGAGGCGAGTAATTGCGTACCGCCAAAACCAATGCCATCCAACGAGGAAAGGCTGGAGTCCAAGGCGGAGAAACGCCAGTTATCCGGTGGCGACATCGCGGTAGCAAACTGCCAGCGACCTTGTGCAGAGCGCTTGATCAGTAATTGCAGCTGGCCTAAAGCAGATTCACCTTTCATAGCAATCTGTTTATCGCCTGGGTTGAAACTGATCGATAGATTATTCAGCGTCAGGTTTAGGAAGTTACTCGGTGCTGAGAAGCCCATTAAGGCTTCTGGTCCGCAAAGGTCTTGGATAATAGGGGATAATCCAAGAACCGGTACCGTCGCCTCAAAAACATAGTCGCCTGGGAAGCTTAAACCTAAGTCAAACTGTATGCCGGCAATACTGACGGTTCCCGTTACCTTCCCTGCTTCGTCGTGGCCCGAGTTGTCTGCTTTGCTTCGGCTTAGCTCACAGGAAACGTCTTCGATGTCAAGACCCGTAATACCGAGCGGAATATGCCAATCATCAAATGATTGTGCACTGATCGAGAATTCCTGACTGGCGGGTGAGGCTGAAAAATCAACGGAGGCAAACGAGAAGTCTGGCATGTCTACCGGTATGCTGAGCTGGTCAAGTACGCTATTGGCTAGGCTAGACAGACTGGCATTAGCGACGTTAGCGGTGAACTTAGGCTCGGCTGAAAGCAACATGCT
>CALHTA010000172.1 GCA_938038645.1 uncultured Thiotrichaceae bacterium | reverse complement strand
TTCGCTAGCATCGTTCAGTTCAGAATGTTCACCGTCTACATTGAAAACCAGCGCGACGATGAGGACGAAGAAGAACTAACTGAGGAACGTTGAGATTTGAACCTCAACCTTAAACAGCTAGAGGCTTTTGTTTGGGTGTCCGATCTTGGCAGCTTTCGTAAAGCGGCTACCCGTTTAAACACTACACAACCTAACATTTCAGCGCGCATTGCCGCGCTGGAGTCGATCTTAAAAGTCACCTTGATGGAGCGAGATGCAGGTTCAGTTCGCCTAACATCCAAAGGCGAAAACCTACTGGCCTATGCTAGGAAAGTTTTAAGAACCACTGAAGACTTAATTGAAGCTGCCGACCAAAAAAGCCTGTTTGAAGGGGTCTTGAAACTCGGTGTCACCGAGATGATTGTTCATACGTGGCTGCGCCATTTCCTCAAGGTGTTGAAAGAGAAATTCCCCAATATTGACGTTGAGCTAACCGTTGATATATCGGTCAATATCGAAAAAGAACTGTTTGACCGCTCGATTGATTTAGCTTTTCAGAATGAGCCATTTATTCACCAAACCACAGGCAGTATTGACTTAGGAACCTATCCAGTTGTTTGGGTGACTGCTCCAGCTTTAGGTTTGCACAAGCTCGGCATGTTGAAGGTTGGAGACTTATGTGAACACCCAATACTGACTCATGCGCGGCACACGCAGCTTTTTCAAATGGTTGAAAAACACCTCGTTGGGCAACGTGATATTTCGCCACGAATAGTCCCTTCCAGCAACTTAAGTGCCAGCATTCATATGGCAATAGATGGCTTGGGGATAGCGATATTACCCGCTGCAATGGTCGCTAATGAGTTGGCAACAGGCGAACTAGTTAAGCTTGATTACGCATGGCAGCCAGAGAGTCTGCACTTCTTAGCGCGGTATAACGCAGGAAAGGCGTCGGGTGTGGTTTCTAGTGCGGCGGAGCTGGCTGGTGAAGTTGCGCAAACCTATATCGACAGCTTTAATAATAAAAAGTAGATTTTATTCTTTTCTAAGCAGCGTTTATTTCAAACTAGACTATATTTAGTTAAGGCATCCTGAATTCCAAGGAGGGAAATAGAGTGGACAAGCATAAGCAAGCGCCTGCTGAAGAAGAAAAACCTTCAAGATATAAGTTCTTTTGGATTATTTTAGCGATTGTGGTGTTAGGTTTCATCGCAAAAACTTTCTTGTCTAGCTACTCATCAAATCAAATCGATCTAAATTCTGCAAACTTAGAAGAACCTCGCACGACTATTAATTTAAGAGATTTGGAAGCGAAAGGAACCACTGAGTCTAGAGCGAAAGCGGCAGCAGAAGCAAAGTTAAAAAAAGAACGAGATGAAGCAAGAAGAGAGGAACAAAGAAAAGCAAATTCAGCAAGAAACCAGGCAGAAGAATCGTTTAATACTGCAAAAGAAGGTGCGATAAAAGCAGAAAGAGCCGCCCAAATCGCTTTGGCCGAAGCATCTAAGCTAGAAGCACTCGAAACAAAGAGATCCATGACGGCTGCACGGACAGCGAAGGGTGAGAGGGAGGCAAAAGCAGTAGTAGAGGCTGCAAAAGCCAGAGCTAAAGCTGCCTCAATTCAAGCAGAAGCGGCAAGTAAAAAAGCCGCAAAGGCACGTGATGTCATTGATAAAGTTTGGCAGGAAACGATGGGAGCTTTTCCACCACCAGCAATGATGGCGCAAAAGCCAAAAAGTATGCAAGAGGTTTTGATTGATAAAACAGTGGGTAACATTCTTTATAATCGACCTGAAAAAATGATAAGAAGCAAAGATGAGATTATCGAGGTTAAGATTGCGAATGGTGAATTAACCGTGGATGTCATGGGGAACCAAAGCAATGTTGTCACAGAAAGTTTTGATGCTTTCACAGGTCCTATCGATATGTCTGTAAAGCTGCATGGAAGTGCTGAAGCGTTTGTTATTTCACGAATAGGTCTTGAGAAGCAGGCGATTGATGGCAAAAAACCTGCGCACTGGAAGTTCCTCGTGACTCCTTTGAAATCTGGTCTGCAAACGTTGACCCTAGAAGTGAACTCTTTCTTCGTCGCCAATGGAAAGGACCGGCAGGGTGGCGTCACAATGGTTGACGACGAGTTTGAGGTAGAGATAAGTCCTGAGCAAGAAATAAAGAACCTGCTAAGTTATTGGAAATGGCTTGTATTGGCTGCTTTGCTTGCTCTGTTAGCTTTCTATGCTATACGCTATTTCAAAGGAAGAAGGCCTAATAATGTATCAGGTAACGAAGCCGTTTTTCTTAGCTATCGGCGCGATGACAGCAGTGGCTACACTCTTGCTATTTACCAAAAGTTAAAAGAAGCATTAGGTGATGATAAAGTCTTTATGGACTTGGATGATATTCCGCATGGCGTCGACTTTTCTGAGCATCTAGAAAAAGTGCTAAGTAACGCCACGACGGTGTTAATAATGATTGGTGAAGGCTGGCTCAATGCCAGCAATGATGATGGCAGAAGGCTGGATGATCCTGGTGATTTTGTGCGTTTAGAAGTTGCCACAGCTTTAAAGCGTGATGTGCGAGTCATACCTGTGTTACTGAAGCAGGCACAAATGCCTAATGAGTCAGAGCTTCCAGAAGATTTGCAGGCGCTGAGTAGACGCAACGCAATACGTATTCACGATGATCAGTTTGAAAGCAGTATTCAAAAGTTGGTCAAGTCGATTGGGTAGTGGGTAAGCACCTAAATCTTATGCTTTTTGTTAATTCTTGTTTGGGTATGTGATGATTCAACCATACCAAGGGACCGTTTCGACAATATCATAAGTAAAGGGAATAAACATGCGCTTTAAAAATACAAATCTCCCGACAGAAAAAGATATGCAGCTCACCATGCCAGGGCGTCGTGAGTTCTTGCAGGCCTTATCGGCGCCTGCATTGCTCGCGTTACTCCCCAACAGCGCTTTTGCAGCAACTGATAACACCCTTATCACTAAAACAATCCCTAGCAGTGGTGAGCTGCTTCCAGTGATTGGCATGGGTACGTGGATTACTTTCAATGTTGGCGGCAATATTGAAGCACGCAATGCACGAGCTGAAGTCTTGAAGACTTTCTTTGACCTAGGTGGCGGCATGGTCGACTCCTCGCCTATGTACGGTTCGGCTGAGGAGGTCATGGGGTATGCTCTTCAGCGTCTAGAGTCACAGGGCGTGAAACCTCAAGAGTCATTGTTTTCAACCACTAAAGTTTGGACTCGCTCAGATGGCGAAGCGCAAATTGCTGACTCTTACCGCCTGTGGGGGCTAGATAAGTTTGATCTTTACCAAATCCATAATTTGCTGAATTGGCAGGATCATCTGGTAAGGCTTCAACAGCTTAAACAAGCTGGGAAAATTAGATACATCGGGATCACTACCTCTCACGGTCGACGTCATGAAGATCTTGAACAGATAATGAAAACGCAGCCAATAGACTTTGTACAGCTCACTTACAATATGCATTACCGAGACGTTGAGCAGCGCTTACTGCCGCTTGCACGTGAAAAAGGAATTGCAGTGATTGTTAATCGCCCATTAGATGGAGGCAGACTGTTTGATCAATTTGAAAACAAGCCTTTACCGGTTTGGGCAAGCGAGATTGGGTGTGCAAACTGGGCGCAGTTCTTTCTTAAATTTGTAGT
>CALHTA010000171.1 GCA_938038645.1 uncultured Thiotrichaceae bacterium | reverse complement strand
GTCCGGTTCGAATAGTTGTGGAGAATGAACAGGCCATTTGCTTCACCAAACACAGTACCGAATTAGCTTTATCGAGAAATGTGACGCGTAAACCGTTGCCTCTTAAAAATCTTGATGGTGAAGCGGTAGACACACTCTACTTCAAGCAACAACGTGACCTTACCTCCCTGCGTGAGCAACTAGCCTATGACAAATCACAGCTTTATGAATCAGAAGTTAAACCAACAGAACGATATCTCATGGAGCGCTTCATTACTGCATCAATGACAGTAAGAGGTGAGCTTATTGAATATGATAATTATAAAGAGATTCGTAAACCGCAACTAAAGCAAGCCGAGTATCAACCCAAACTCAAATGGCTTTCGATCGATATTGAAACCCATGACCTTCGAGGAAAATTGTACTCAATTGCCGTCAGCACAGTTGATTCCCATCAGATTTTTATTGTGCAAGACCCGTCACATTCTCCTATTCAGCCCTCCATTCCAACATTGAATCTCAATTGGTGCGCAGATGAAACTGAAACGCTAGTCTCATGCTTTAAGTGGATCAAGCAATATGACCCTGACATTATTTTGGGCTGGAATGTCATTGGTTTCGATTTAGCATTTCTAAAGTGGAAGTGCCAGGAACTGAGGACCCCATTTGCAATAGGTCGTGGTGATGAAACCGCGACGGTTCTTGAAGCGCAAACATCTGCTCAAGTAGCGGTTGCCAGAATTCCGGGAAGAATCGTCTTGGACGGCATATCTTCTCTCAAAGGAGCGTTTTGGAATTTTGACCATTATGCTTTGGGTAACGTCGCTCAGCAAATGCTAGGCCAAGATAAATTAATTACCGCTGAGTCAAGCAATAAAGTCGAAGAAATACGCCGTCAATACAGAGAAGAGCCAGAAGCATTGGCCGCTTACAATCTTCAGGATTGCCAGCTAGTAGCGAAGATATTTGAAAAGGCAGATTTAATTAATTTCTCACTTGAGCGTGCTCGCATGACGGGGTTAGCCGTTGATCGACAGGGTGGTTCAACGGCAGCATTTGATAATTTATACCTCCCCCAACTGCATCGCCAAGGCTATGTCGCTCCAGACATTGGCAGCATGATGAACCTAGCTAGCAGCCCCGGCGGCTATGTGATGGACTCAACGCCAGGACTCTATACCAATGTATTGGTATTAGACTTTAAAAGCCTATACCCCAGCATCATTAGAACATTTAAGATTGACCCATTAGGCTTAGCCATAGGGCTGAGTGATGAAACGGCAAATACTATTCCTGGGTTCTTAGATGCCTGTTTTTCAAGAGACAAACACATCTTACCGGGCTTAGTGACTCAACTCTGGACGAACAGAGACGCTGCAAAAAAAGCAAAAGATGCTCCCCTATCCCATGCCATCAAAATTATCATGAATTCATTTTATGGTGTTTTAGGCTCTTCTGGCTGTCGTTTTTTCAACCCACAACTCGCCAGTAGCATTACTAAGCGCGGCCATGAAATTATCCAAGAAACAGCGGACTTTATAGAACAAAAAGGATTCTCGGTAATCTATGGTGACACCGACTCAGTGTTCGTTCACCTCAACGGTGAAGTAAGCGAAGCAGAAGCCAACGAAACCGGTGAACGCTTAGCCGTAGAGCTCAATAATTACTGGCAAAAAGCACTACACCAGCGGTTCGAACTTGAGTCATGTCTCGACATAGAGTTTGAAACGAACTACCTCAAATTTCTAATGCCAACCATAAGAGGCAGTGAAGCGGGCAGTAAAAAACGTTATGCTGGAGTGATCAAAAATAATGGTGAGCTCAGTACCGTTTTCAAAGGCCTTGAAACCGTCCGCTCTGACTGGACTCCTCTTGCGAAGCGCTTCCAACAGGAATTATATCAACGGGTATTTAACGACGAACCCTATGCTGACTATGTTCGCGAGTTTAGTGATAATCTCACGAAAGGCAAATATGACGATCAACTAGTTTATACCAAACACTTACGACGCCCTCTCGAGAGTTACGTCAGTACTCAACCGCCACAGGTCAAAGCCGCTCGGAAAATGCAAAATCCTGGCAGGCGCATTCAATACATCATTACGTTGAATGGCCCAGAGCCCCTTGAAAAGCTCACTGCTCAGCCCGACTATCAGCACTACCAAGATAAGCAACTACAACCAGTCGCTGACAGCATCCTTTATTTCTTAGACACTTCTTTTGAACGTCTGACCCAACGACAGCTTGACGTGTTTGGTTAATAAACACTTCTTAAGATTGAATGTAAGGAATACTGTTTTTGCGACGAAGCACTGGTAGACTCCACTTATTAATTTGTAACAGGAAAAAACACCATGTCATTGATAATTACCGATGAATGCATCAACTGCGACGTTTGCGAGCCTGAGTGCCCGAATGATGCCATCTCAATGGGTGATGAAATTTACGAGATCGATCCAAAGCTTTGTACCGAATGTGTCGGTCATTTTGACGAGCCTCAGTGTGTAGAAGTCTGTCCGGTTGATTGCATTCCAAAGGATGACAACAACGTTGAGAGTCAGGAACAATTGATGCTCAAATACGAAGACTTGATGGCAAAAAAGTAAGGATAAGCACTGATGTTAATTACCCTCTCACCGTCTAAAGGTCAGGATTTTGATATCCCAATGCCCAGCGAAAATTACAGCGTTCCGGCGGCATTGGATGAATCTCAAATCTTGATCAATGAGCTGTTAGATTACGACCCTGAGAAAATCGGTTCGTTAATGAGCATCAGTGAAAATTTATCCAATTTAAACTACCAACGCTTCCATGACTTCCATACCCCGTTTAATACCGATAATGCACGACCCGCATTATTTGCATTCAAAGGGGATGTTTACAGCGGCATCGATAGCAGCACGTTTAGTGAAGCTGATATGGCATATGCTCAAGATCATCTGAGGATCCTGTCAGGCCTTTATGGGGCCTTACGCCCTATGGACTTGATTCAGCCCTACCGTTTGGAAATGAAAACCAAACTTAAGAATCCAAGAGGCGCTGATCTTTATCAGTTCTGGGGAAACCAAATCACCGATCGCTTAAATGCAGTCCTTGCGGATCATAAAGCCGCTGACAAAGAAGCCGTTTTAGTGAATCTTGCCTCAAATGAATACTATAAATCGGTCAAACCAAAGCAGGTTGATGGCCGCATTTTGAATATAGATTTCAAAGAAACTAAAGACGGCAAGACCCGCATTATTGCATTCTACGCTAAAAAAGCGCGCGGCATGATGGCTGACTTTATTCTACGTAACCGGATTGAAAAGGCAGAAGATATTAAAGCTTTTGATACGGCAGGTTATCGCTTTGACGCCGAGCTTTCAACGGCCGACAAATGGACTTTCGAACGAATCCAACCTGAGCCCATAGGAAAATAATAAGGTGACGGTTTCTTCTCTAGAGAAATCTATCCAAAATTGACTATTCAGCGTATATATTCCCAAGTGTTAATATAAGCAAACACTAATTAACTATTCGAATCAACGAATCAGGCAGTTAGCAATTAACTAGGGGAATAAAATGGAACAGAAAAAGTTAGCGATCATCGCAACCAAAGGCTCATTGGATTGGGCTTACCCACCACTTATACTGGCATCAACCGCTGCTGCTTTAGGTTATGAAGTACAGATTTTTTGTACTTTCTACGGCTTACAGCTACTCAAAAAAGACATTTCCAAACTTCAGGTCAGCTCTCTAGGAAACCCTGGCATGCCGATGCCATTCCCAGTACCTGTCATGATGCAAGCCTTACCTGGCATGCAAGCCATGATGAGTGCGATGATGCGCAACACCATGAAAAAGAAGAATATTGTGCCACTTCCAGAGCTAAGAGATTTGTGTCTTGAAGCTGACGTTAAAATGATCGCCTGTCAAATGACGGTTGATTTGTTTGACATGCAAAAAGAAGAATTAATCGATGGCTTAGATTACGTTGGCGCGGCGACCTTCTTTGAATTTGCTGGCGAGTCAGATGTTTGTTTGTATATCTAACTCACCGTATAGCTAGGGCTGTTAGCTCGCTAACACGCCCTTAAACCAAGCACCCATATCTGCAATTTCTTGTGGATGAACCGAATGTTCCATCGCATAGCTTTTTGCTGTAACCGCAAATCCCTTTGTTTCTAGCTTAGGGACATAATCTTGCCAAGAAGCCACTGGGATAACCGGATCATGCAAGCCGTGTGCTGCAAACACTGGCGTCAACTCATAACCTTTAGGCATACCACTCAACGTATCGTCAGCAAAAGGAAAATAAGTCGACAGCGCCATAATACCGCCAAGTCGTTTGGGATAACGCAATGCCGTGTGAAGCGCGATGACTCCACCTTGGGAAAAGCCTGCAAGAATAATGTTCTCAGGTTCAACGCCCAGAGCAACTTGCTCATCGATCAACGAATTGATCCATCCTACAGTCACCAACAAATCGTCCAAAATAACATTTTTACTGCGATCTAAAGATAAAATGTCGTACCAAGCTGGCATTACGTGGCCGCCATTAAGCGTCACCGGACGTGAGGGTGCGTGTGGAAATACAAAACGCGTATTGCTGTCTTGACCCAACCCTAACTCGTTAACAATAGGCACAAAGTCGTGACCATCAGCTCCTAGACCATGCATCCAAATAACGGCATGCTGAATGTCATTGCCCAGCGTTATTGTTTCTCTTTTTAGATTCATAAATCCCTACGGTAGCAAGCTTTCGCCAGCAAATAATTCTTCAACAGTTTCACGACGTCGAATTTGGTGCACTTGATCACCATCAACCAACAGCTCGCAAGCCCGTGGACGCGTATTGTAATTAGAGGCCATTGAGAAACCATAAGCACCCGAAGAGCGAACGGCGACCAGATCACCCTGCGCAAGTTTAAGCTCACGATCTTTACCTAAGAAATCCCCTGTCTCACAGATCGGCCCAACGATGTCGTAGTTACGTAACTCAGCTCCCTCTTCTGTCTCTTTAACGGGGATGATGTTTTGCCAAGCGCTGTAAAGAGACGGGCGAATCAAGTCATTCATCGCCGCATCGATAATCGCAAAGCTTTTCTCTTCGCCATGCTTCAAGAACTCTACCTTAGAAACTAAAATTGCGGCATTAGCAGCAATCGCTCGACCCGGCTCAATCAGAATTTGATATTGATGCAGACGTTCGTTTTCCATCATCTTTTGCATGTATTCAGCAGGTAACGGTGGCGTCTCATCCTTGTAACGAACACCTAAGCCACCACCTAAATCCAAGTGATGAATATCCACTCCCTGCTCTTTCAAGCGATCTGCCAAATCGAGCAAGCGATCCAGCGCATCCATAAACGGGCCAACTTCTGTAAGCTGAGAACCGATATGACAATCAATGCCATCTACTTTGATATTTGGCATTGCGGCAGCGCGAAGGTAGACCGCTTCAACGACATCAATATCAATACCGAATTTATTTTCTTTGAGGCCAGTTGAAATATAAGGATGCGTTTGCGCATCCACATCAGGATTCACACGAATTGAGATGGCGGCAGCCTTGCCCATTTCACGCGCCACTGAGTTCAGACGGTCTAGCTCACCTTCAGACTCAATATTGAAGCAGCGAATCCCTACCTCTAAGGCGCGGCGCATTTCATCTTCACGTTTACCAACACCAGAAAACACTATTTTACCTGGCTCACCGCCAGCCGCTAATACACGCTCTAACTCACCCACTGAAACGATGTCAAACCCTGAGCCAAGCTTGGCAAACAGGTTTAAAATCGCAATATTCGAACAGGCTTTGACTGAGTAGCAAATCAAATGATCGTGATCACCAAAGGCATTATTAAACGCATGCCAATGACGCTCCAGCGTGGCACGTGAGTAAATGTAACAAGGCGTTTGGTAGGTATTGGCGATGGCTTTTACAGAAACATCTTCTGCATAAAGCTGGCCTTGCTTATAATTAAAATGATCCATTAACTTGCTTTCTTCTTTTGTTTAGCCGTTTCGGTTGTATCAGGGAGATATAAATCTCCTCGATGACCGCAACCACTCAGCAACATGGCTCCTAAAAGCCCTGCGACTATCAGTAATAAAAACTTGTTTCCTGTTACTTGTTGGGGAAACATGGAAACTCTCCGGTGCAATAAAGACCGGAGTATAACCAATTTTTCAAGATGCTTGAAATACCCTATTCCAACCCCAATTTAAATCGCTTAACCTTAATAACTAAATTAACAAAGCACACGGAGCCTTAACAGTGGAACAATATCGAGGAACAACGATTCTTTCAGTACGACGAGATGGCAAAGTGGTCATCGGTGGAGATGGACAAGTTTCTCTTGGCAATACCGTCATGAAGGGCAATGCGCGTAAAGTACGACGCCTACATAATAATCAGGTCATTGCTGGATTTGCTGGTGGTACTGCTGATGCATTCACACTGTTTGAGCGATTTGAAGGCAAGCTTCAGGAATACAACGGCAACCTGACTCGCGCTGCTATTGAGCTTGCTAAAGACTGGCGTAGTGATCGTGCGATGCGCCGTTTAGAAGCGTTACTCGCCGTAGCAGACAGCGAAACGTCTCTTATCATTACTGGAAATGGCGACGTCATTGAGCCAGAAGATAATTTAATTGCGATCGGCTCAGGTGGCCCATTTGCACAATCAGCTGCTCGGGCACTGCTCGATAATACCGATATGTCTGCTCGCGACATCGTAGAAAAAGGTCTCGGCATTGCTGCTGACATCTGTATTTACACCAATCACAACCGCACCATCGAAGAACTATAAAGGACACCACTCATGTCAATGACACCTCGGGAAATTGTACAAGAACTCGATAATCATGTTGTCGGACAACAAAAAGCCAAGCGTGCTGTAGCGATAGCGTTGCGTAATCGCTGGCGCAGACAACAGTTAGATGATGATTTACGTCCAGAAGTCACACCAAAAAATATTTTAATGATTGGCCCAACCGGTGTGGGTAAAACTGAAATTGCTCGCCGCTTAGCTAAACTAGCCAACGCGCCTTTCATAAAAGTTGAAGCCACTAAGTTCACTGAAGTGGGCTATGTCGGTAAAGAAGTTGACTCAATTATTCGTGACTTGGCTGATATTGCGGTCAAACTCACTCGCGAGCAAGAAGTTGAAAAACACAAATACCGAGCTGAAGATGCCGCTGAAGATCGCATCTTAGACATTTTATTGCCTGGTCCAAAGTCAGATGGAAAGGCGGCAACTTGGTTCGACACAGAAGGCAATGAGAAGCCTGCCGTCACAGAAGATAGCTCGACTCGACAAAAGTTTCGTAAGAAGCTTCGTGAAGGCTCACTTGACGATAAAGAAATTGAGCTCGACCTTGCTCAAGCCGCACCTAATGTAGACATCATGGCGCCTCCGGGCATGGAAGATATGGCAAGCCAGTTGCAAGGCATGTTTTCCAATATGGGGAGTGGCAAAACTCAAAAGCGCAAAGTTAAAATCAAAGATGCGTTAAAAATACTGGCTGAAGAAGAAGCTCAGAAGATGTTGAATAATGAAGACATCAAACTGACGGCTATTCAGAATGTAGAACAAAACGGAATCGTCTTTCTAGACGAGATCGATAAAGTAGTAAGGAAAGGCTCACAAGGTGGTGCAGATGTCTCTCGTGAGGGCGTACAGCGCGATCTACTGCCACTTATTGAAGGCTGCACAGTAACCACTAAGCATGGAATCGTCCGAACGGACCATATTTTATTTATTGCTTCGGGCGCCTTTCACCTAGCTAAGCCTTCAGACCTGATCCCTGAACTACAGGGGCGCTTGCCAATTAGGGTTGAACTTGAAGCCTTAACAGCACAGGACTTTGAGCGTATTTTAGTTGAGCCTCACGCGTCACTGACAGAGCAATACACCGGACTCCTCAAAACTGAAAACGTTGATCTAGAGTTCACCAAAGACGGAATTGAGCGTTTAGCCAAACATGCTTTTGATGTGAATGAGAGTACCGAAAATATTGGTGCACGCCGTTTACACACCATCGTTGAGCGACTACTGGAAGATGAGCTTTATCGAGCGCCTGACTGCGAGTCCAAAGTGATAGTCGATGCAGCTAAGGTCGACAGTGTGCTTGGTGAGTTGGTTAAAGACGAAGACCTTTCTCGGTATATCTTGTAAGGTATTTCTGACGCAGACAGTTTGCACTACAATCCTGAGCAATAACTAAATGATCAATTACTAATATGGACACCAAGGTATGACACCCACCAATATCGCTTTACACCAGAAGTCACGATTGCTGGAACTTACATGGCCTGATGGTTTGGTGCATAACCTGCCATGTGAGTACCTGCGGGTGTATTCTCCTTCTGCGGAGGTCCGCGGTCATGGTCCTGGGCAGGAAAAATTGCAGCTGGGCAAAGAAAACGTCAACATTACTGGAATCGAACCTATCGGCCACTACGCCGTTAAGTTAGTCTTTGACGATAGTCATGATAGCGGCCTTTATGACTGGGTTCTGTTAAGAGACCTTGGTGAAAACTACGATGCGCACTGGGCGGATTATTTGAGGCGCTGCGAAGAAGCAAATTACACTCGCAAAACTAACGGTGAGATCATCTAGGCAATGAATGATTCTGCGCTACAAACCTTGCTGCAGCAGCTAACCTTTAACGAAGACGGTTTGATTCCAGCTATCGCTCAGCAACATAACACTGGCGAAGTGCTGATGATGGCATGGATGAATGAAGAATCGATTAGAGAGACACTCAATAACAATCGAGTCTGCTATTGGTCTCGCTCTCGCCAAAAACTCTGGCGCAAAGGTGAAAGCTCCGGTCAGGAACAAACACTTAAAGGGTTCAGGCTGGACTGTGACAAAGACACTATATTATTAGCCGTTGATCAAATAGGAGCTGCTTGTCATACAGGCCGACGAACTTGTTTCTACCAAGTGGTTGATGGAGATGAGTTATTAACGGACTCTGAGCCCTTGATTGATCCTGCTGTTCTTTACGGAAAATGAAACAACTCTTACTTTGGCTAATTCGGGGCTATCAGTTAGTACTTAGCCCCGTGATCGGCGCAAACTGTCGACATGAACCGACCTGTTCACACTATTCTTTTCAAGCCATTCAGCGATTCGGTGCGCTTAAAGGATTCTGGCTGACGCTAAAACGCGTTGGTAAATGCCACCCTTGGGGAACTTGGGGATACGATCCCGTTCCAGAGGCAAAAAATAAATCCTAACGGTAAACCTCTAGCTTTTTTAATCTAGACATTGCGATCGGAACTTGAGCGGCGCCTTCTTTTCTTCTCAAGGTCACAATCAAATCACCACCCTGAACAGCATCCAGCTTTCCAGCGGCTGTTTTACCATCTTTCCAAGACACTCTTATCCGCATACCAATTGCACGACGAGCATTGTAAATACTCATATCACGGTAGTGTGGGTCTGTAAAAACTCTATTTTTTTGCTTCTCAAGTGCAGCCTGCGCTTCAGGCGGTAGGTAGTCGTTTGTGGTGTAAACCGGTAAAGGTTCATCCTCAACAACCTGAGTATCAGCAACCTCAACAATGGGTTTGATTTCTTCTCCTGTAATCATGGAGGTAAGTTGCGCTTTAGAGTTTTGTAAGAGAAGACTTGCGGATTTGAACGTTCTTTCTACTGGCAGACCTAAAGCAACAATCGCTACCACAGAAAGAATTAAACCAATAAAAACGCCCGCCACATTGGTCGTAAAGGCACTAGCGAGGTTGAGCTGGGTAAATAAAATGTATGCCACGGTGGTAAAAAACACTGGGATGGCTATTTGCAAAGCCTTCATTACCATTGGCTCTAAGCCTAGGTCTAAAACGTCTAATAGGACCAAGCCAGTAATTGAAAAAATAGCACCAACAACCCACGCACCAAAAATAACCGGCATTTTCCAGTTACGCGCATGCAATTGTTTCGCGATATGGCTGGTAAGCCAAAGCGTAATAAGAAGCGTTAAGATAAGAATCGGAAACGTTAACATCTCCATTAGAAGGCCCTATTTTTATTATTAGCGATACGCTGATTTAATCAGCGATACCGCCTTCTTGGCAATCTTTACCCGATGAATGTCATCAATATTGCGGAAAACTTATTCTGCAATCAATGTAACGATAGGCAAACGGTTTTTAATTCCTTTTTCTTTATGACCAAGCTTCACCGCGTTACTCACGGCAGCTGTAACCACTTTACGATCGCCCGCCTTCTCTTCAACTCGATCTGCCCAATATAAACTCTTCTTAGCGCGCCCTTTATCAACGTCATAAATTTGAATATCAAAGCCAATCGCTCCACCATCTTCTGGAGGCTCACCCAGTTTTTGCCAAGGAATTACCGTAGTGATTTTGTAGCCCGTGTCAATTTCAGTGAAAAGCGTGTTCTTGCGCCCTCCTTCAGCGTATTTAATCTTCATGCGATTACGTAAATTACCCAGCTGAATAGTTAGCTCAACACCATCACCTTTTTCTACGCGATCATCATCAACTGAGATACCGAGGTAAAGATTTCGATCATCCCAATAAGCCTGCCATTTCCCGACAATTTTTGACGGTTTTGACGGGTCACGATTTGGAGAATAGATAGGCCAGAAATCATCTAAAGACCAGATTTGATCCGGGGAACTAACTTTCTTCAACGACACACCCTGCTGAGCAGTTACCGTGTTCATTTGAATTGATGAGTCCGCTTTTGGTGTAATGCCCGCCTGATCCTCCATATAACTAAGGATGGCATCGTATTTTGGCGCTTCAGATCGTGACTGAGAGATGTATTCTTTTATCCCCCAACTGCCGTACCAACTGTAAATGCGGGGCGCACTAAACTGTACAAACAGCTTACCGCCAGCCTTCTCCCATTCCTTCAAATATTTTTTATAAAGCTCACCCATGCGGCGGTCACGATTGGCCGCATACAACAGCTCGTTATTACCGTCATCAGCCTTACGCGTGTTCCAGTCAACCAAATGCTGCCCACCCTCGTAGGCTATCAAATCAACATCAAACACTTCAGCCACCTTTGACTGCTGCTGCATTTGACGAACACTTGCTGAAAAGCCCTTCTTTGAGCGGCGATTGTCGATCGCCTTAAAAATATCATTCACATTCTTGGCTCGCTGAATCTCTTTTATTGTTGCACCAAAATAAGGGGCAACAGCAAGCGCATCTGTCTTTTTGAAAGCATCTTTATAACTAAGCAGGTCATTCGACATTTTAGGATTACTCGTCCAAGCTCCCATGACTCTAATCAGGCGATCAGTACCGCCAAACACTTTCTCCCAAATATCAAAGACTTCAACACTGCGGTGAGAGTGATATTTCGTTCGCGCAACATTTTTATCCTTATCTAGGCCCAGTTTCAGGCCTTGTTGAATCGCATAATCATGGTGCACAAAGATAGGGTTCCAAATCTCATTACTGTACTCAATATAAGCCTTCAAGCCTGGTTTTAGTTGGCTATTGACCACCTCCGCAAACTTTTGAATGTAGTCATCACTCGCCTGATAGGGCATTGAGAACCAAGCGTCTGAGTTCACACTGTTTGCAATATCCACCATCACTTCTACTGGCGCACCGCGAGAGTAAGTTCCTTCTCGCCCGCCCCATGTCGCTTCATCTGGGTGGTGACGGTCTTCCCAGTTTTGCACTGGGTTACGCGTCATACCGCTCATATTCATGAAACGAATTACTTGAAAGTCTTTAATGAAATTTAGGTAGTCAGGGTTATAGCGAACTTGCTTATGGTATTTGGTAAATGACAGGAATTGCCCCGCTTCACACTCCGTCTCATCATTGACGCGAATATAAGGGTTACCGTTACAGATTCCACCAGGAAGCAGCACCTTGATATTGCGAATGTAATTGCTCGGGTCTGTTTCTTTGACGCTCAAGGAAGCATTCAATATTTTATCTTCACCCGCCTTGATTTCAATGATGTCCATACCCGGACGGTGGGCAACTAACGCAGCATCATTTCCATAATGCATGGTGCCTTTACCGTCATAAAGTACAGTATAGAAACCATCAGGCACCGTACCCGCTGGCAATCGGTTTAAAAATTTTGTTAACGCCTGACCGCCTTTAAGATCCGTCGGCCAGCCATTTGCATCATAAACGACATCCTTCCCACTACCCCAAGGCGAGGTTTCAGAAAAAGGAATTGAGGATTTAAACAAATCAACGAATTGAACACTGGAAGTATCTTCTTTGATATCAGCCGTGTTGATACCCATGATTTTACCCGCACGCTTAAAGCCGGTGGTGTCACCCTCGACAGGTACTACTTCAGGCAATGCTTTCTTAGGCTGCTTCCCTTCGTTAGG
>CALHTA010000170.1 GCA_938038645.1 uncultured Thiotrichaceae bacterium | reverse complement strand
AAATGGTATCCCGTTTAAATGAATTTCTTTCACCCTACCTATGACAGGCGAGTATGAAATACTAATGAAAGGAAGGTATGAGCAATTAATGCCTTAAACTTTTAATAGAACTGGCCTTTCGAGCGTCAATTGTTGTTAACTTTTTGGCTGTTGAATCCGTGAGGAAACCATTTTTTCATGTAACTCAGTAACTATCTGACCACCTGTTTTTACAAAAAGGAAAGGGAAGAATGCATGAATCAAGGCTGCGAAGGCACCAAGGCAAAAACGACCACAGAAAAATAGTGCAGCTCCCATGTGCTGAAAGTAGTTCTCGTTCACGCTTGCAGGATGTTCCAGAAATTTATTTAACATGATTCGCCTTGATGCTGAGTAAGTTGAATACAAATCATAATTAAAAGAGGCGCTAAAATTATCCCAAAGATTGACTAAATTTCTTAACTTATAGAATATCTTCCCAGAATTACTAGTAAAAATGGGAAATTATGCTCGACAACGTGGATAAAAAGATTTTAGCGTTACTGCAAGACAAAGCAGATTTATCGCTAAACGAAGTAGCAGAGCGGGTTAACTTATCTAAAAACCCTTGCTGGCGACGTATTCAAAAACTTCAAGATTCTGGTGTTATAAGAAAAAAGGTGGCACTGCTTGACGCGAAGCAGCTCAATTTAGGTGTCACCGTGTTTGTGAATATCCGCACCACGCAGCACACTGTTGAATGGCTAAAAAACTTTGCTGATGTTGTAGACGAAATACCTGAAATCGTGGAGTTTTATCGAATGAGTGGGGATGTGGATTACATGCTGAAAGTGGTCGTTCCTTCCATTGAAGCTTATGACGCCGTCTATAAAAGAATGATTAAAAAAGTGGATATAGCGAATGTCAGCTCCTATTTTGCGATGGAAGAAATAAAAAATACCACCGCCTTACCACTGGGGTATTAACTATAATTTTCAGCCATTTCAAATAACCGTCTGAATATGTTAGGCTTTTCTGAGGAGCATCTGTATAAACATAATGAGGAGCAAGAATGAATAATAGTCAATCTGGAATCAGATATAGTGACCTGACACAAACTCACAAAGACTTAGCGTGTAAATTATCAAAAGAAGGCATGGGTCGTCGCGAGATGATGAAGCTGTCATTGATGACTGGTGTTTCGCTAGTCGCTGCTAAAAGCTTACTGCTAGACGCTAAAGTTGCAATGGCCGCAGAGCCAAAGAAGGGTGGCACGCTTCGCTATGCTTCTAACCTACACGGACCAGACGATAAAGTTGATCCAAGACTCTTCACTTCAAATATCGACTACAGTCGTGGCCGTGCCGTTTACAACGGCTTAGTACAGCTTGGCGAAAACATCACCCCAATGCCTGAACTGGCTACAGAATGGACACCGAACTCAGATGCGTCGGAGTGGACATTCACCATTCGCAAAGGGGTTAAGTTCCACGACGGTTCTGATCTAACTCCAGAAGATGTTGTTTACAGTATGAATCGCCATCTTGGTGAGAAGTCTACATCGGTTATTAAATCGGTTATGAGCTCTGTAAAGGAATGGAAAAAGTCTGGCCCAATGGAAGTTAAAGCCATTCTAAATGGTCCAAATGCTGACTTACCGATTTTGTTAGGTTTATTCCAAAACAAGGTAATCAAAGCAGACTCTACTGGTGATTGGAATGGAACAGGTCCGTTTACCAGCGAGTCGTTTGAGCCTGGCGTAAAGTCAGTTCACAAGCGTAATGAAAACTACTGGCGTGAAGGTGCAAACCTTGATGCGATTGAGTTAACAGCGATTACAGATCCTGTTGCACGTGTTAACGCACTGATTTCAGGCGACGTACAGATAGCATCTAACATCGAGCCTAAGGCATTCCGCCAGATTGATTCAGCGGACAACGTCAACCTATCGTCTATCCCTGCAGCACTTCAGCTAGGTATTTGCTGTCTGAAGAACTCTGCACCGGGCGAAAACGATGACTTCGTTAAAGGCATGCAGTTCCTTCAAGATCGTGAGCGTATTGTAAAGCGTATTCTTAAAGGAAAAGGTTCGATCGGTAACGATACACCTATTTCATCAGCACACGGTGCTGACTTCTGCTCTGAACTACCCCAGCGTGAATTTGACTTAGACAAAGCTAAGTTCCATTTCAAGAAAGCGGGTGTAGACGGTGCAGAAATATTTGTAGCGCCAGTTACTTCAGGAATCGAAGATACTTGCTTATTGGCTCAAGCGAATGCTGCTAAAATTGGCTTTGACCTTAAGCTGAAGAAAGTGCCTAACGATGGTTACTGGGGAGCGGTTTGGATGAAGGAGCCAGTAAATGTGGTTACTTGGAACATGCGTCCTACAGCGAACTCACAGTTGGCAATCCAGTTTGCACCAGGTGCTAAGTGGAACGACACGTTCTGGAATAACAAGCGCATGGGCGAGCTACTAACGGCATCACTATCTGAGCTAGATCCAGACAAGCGCCACGCAATGTATTGTGAAATGCAGACATTGGTTCATAACGGCTCTGGAATGGTTATTCCTGCGTTCTCAAATATCAATGATGGTGTTGCTAACAACATCATGGGTATTCCGAACGTACCGTTAGGACAGGTAGGTGGTTGTGAGTGGCCTGAGTTTGTTTGGATGGCTTAATCGCTAGAATCCATAGCTAAAACTGAGTAAAGCATTGAGGTGCAGTATTTCTGCACCTCAGTGACTAGCTCAATTTGCCGTATACCTTACACCCCTCTAAAAAGTCTAACTGACAAAAGTCGCTTAGCACTGGGCTACCTTCAACTATGAACCATACTTTGGATCAGTTCACAGATAATCCAATCATCGATGAACTCGTCAGTTGGCCGCCTCGTGCGCAGTCAATCAGTAGTGTACGTGCCAGTAGTCCATTGTTTCGCCAGCCGTTTGTAGAAATCACATTGGATGATGATGAGACGATTACACGATCGTTTGGTAAAGGTGGTTTTACCGAGTATTGGACAGAGGCAAAAGTAATTCTAGAGGCTTTAACTCCCATCAAGATCATTTCAGATGTAAAGGTTGCAGAATCAATCGATATTGGTGCATTGCAAATGCGCATACGTGAAGAGCGAGATGAGTCGATTACCGAAGCGGGTTTTATGTTTGATAACGGCATGTACGAACAATTTTTATGGCAGTTTGGCAGGGATTACAAGGGGCTGCCGGACCATGTAATGCAGAAAATTGAAGTGGCAAAAGCTCAAATCAAGGGCGAATAAAACCAGGTTAATAATAAAGGAGATAACTATTCCATGATGATGCGAATGGTTTTACAACGACTCGGTATTGGTATCGCGACGTTGTTTGTAGTTTCAGTGATTGTATTTGTCATCACCAGCATTTTACCTGGCGACGTGGCGGATATTATCCTCGGTCAATCCGCGACACCTGAAACGTTAGCTGCGCTGCGAGCAGAGCTTGGCATGGATCAACCCTGGTACATCCGATATTTCAGTTGGTTGGGGAACTTGGCCAGTGGTGACCTTGGTATTTCTAAAGCCGGTGGTGCCTCGATATCAAGCCTTATCGATAGCCGTATTTGGAATACCTTGATAATGGCGGGAATGGTCTCCCTAATATCAATACCTATCTCAATAGTCTTAGGGCTTTGGGCTGCTATGCACCCAGGTACTCGACTCGATCGCATTGTGACCTTTGGAACATTGAGTACTATCTCAGTGCCTGAGTTTTTTATCGCCACGATTATGGTGTTAATTTTTGCCGTTAAACTAAAGTGGTTGCCTGCAACGCTTTACTTGACGGGTAACGAGAATTGGTCCGAGTTGCTAAAAGCAATGGCGATGCCGATGATCACTTTGGTGATTGTTGTTTCCGCTCAGATGATACGAATGACGCGTGCCGGTATTCTAAATGTCATGAGCTCGCCATACATCGAAATGGCGATTCTAAAAGGTGTTCCGCGTAAGCGCATTATCTTACGTCACGCGCTTTATAACGCAATTGGCCCTATCGTCAACGTTATAGCGCTTAACCTCGCTTATCTTGTCAGTGGCGTGGTGATCGTAGAAACGATTTTCTCTTATCCCGGCTTAGCCAAGTTGATGATCGACGGCGTGCAAACCCGCGATCTACCGCTGGTACAAGCTTGTGCGATGATTTTCTGTGCAGTCTATGTGATATTGATCTTGTTAGCTGATATCGCATCGATTCTGTCTAATCCACGATTAAGACACCCGAAATAACGGCGGAGATACGGATATGAGTGAAGTAATAAAAAATGAAGATGAAATTCTCGCCAAACTGGATGCATTTGCAGAGTTACCCGATGCACCGCCGAAGCGAAAGTTAAAACTCTCTTGGGT
>CALHTA010000169.1 GCA_938038645.1 uncultured Thiotrichaceae bacterium | reverse complement strand
CAGCGTAAAGCACAACAATCTCGTCAGCGAATGACGCTACTGTCGACAGATCATGACTAAAAAAGACAAACGACACGCCTGTTTTATCGCGAAGGTTAGTGAGTAGCTTAATAACATTAGCACCAACGATACTATCGAGTGCGGAAGTTACCTCATCACAAAGCAGTACTTCAGGTGTTGCTGCGAGAGATCTTGCAAGGTTGATGCGTTGCTTTTGACCACCGGACAGCTCCATCGGGTAACGACTCGCAAACTCAGGTGGCAGCTCAACCATCTCTAAAATTTCAGAGACTTTGGCGTGTTTCTCTTTACCTTTAAGCCCGTGATAAAACTCTAGCGGTCTACCGATAATATTGCCAATTAGCTGCTTAGGGTTAAGCGCAGTGTCGGCCATCTGGAATACAAATTGCACCTTCTGCAGCTCTGAAAGCTTTCTATCTTGCAGGCTGCCTTCAAGCTTTTCACCGTCTAAAATAATATCCCCACGCGCCGCAGGCAGCATTCCTGCCATCACTCGCGCTAAGGTAGATTTACCACAACCTGACTCACCGATAACCCCAACCACGTGGCCATTTTTCACACTGACGTTTATGTCTTTAAGTATCGGGATTTTAGGCTCACCATTTACATTTCCACCGTAACCTGCGGTAACTTCACGAACTTCTAAGTTATCGGTGTCACGATTGTGCTCTGCGCCCACATCGGTTCCTAAACCTGCGATTGGCTTCGGTCTAACCGCCTCCATCAGGCGCTTGGTGTAAGCGTGTTGTGGCCGATTGATGATCTGATCAGCCGGCCCTTGTTCCATTACCTCACCACTGTAAAGTACAACGATGTGGTCGGCTATTTGCGCTACCACCGCAAGATCATGCGTGACGTAAATCGCCGCAGAGTTTTCTTCATGAATAACCTTCTTAAAGGCTTTCAAAACTTCAATCTGCGTGGTGACGTCTAGTGCTGTTGTTGGCTCATCTAACACCATTAAATCAGGCTTGCCACACAAAGCCATGGCCGCCATTAAGCGCTGTAATTGCCCGCCTGACACTTGATGAGGATAGCGATTACCAATTAACTGAGGGTCCGGTAACTCTAAAGCCTCGTAAAGCTCTTCGGCACGTTTAGTAGCGGCTTCCTGATCCAAAATACCGTGCAGCACTGCCGACTCAGTGACCTGCTCGCCAATGGTTAACGCAGGATTGAAGGTTGCCGCTGCGCTTTGTGCGAGGTAAGCCACTTTGGCGCCACGAATTGAGCGCTGCTTGAGTGGATCCATCGACAGGAGGTCATCCCCCCTTAACTTCACCTCACCACCCGCGAAATGTAATCCAGGTTTGGTGTAGGCTAGTGACGCCAGTGAAATTGTCGTTTTACCAGATCCCGACTCGCCGATCAGCGCAACCACTTCACCTTTATGAATATTAAAATCTACGCCTTTGACGATGGGTATTTCGACACCCTCATCGCTTGTGGCACTAATACGCAGGTCTTTTACTTCAACTAATACTTCCTTTTCCATGACAATCCTCCCTTAGATCATTTTCTTAGCGAGACTTCCACCAGACTTGGCAGAGATGTCATCGACAATCAGGTTAATCGCAATGGTAAAGGATGCAATCGCTAATGCAGGCCAGATAGCAGCGTAAGAGGTCACGGTGTTTCCATCTAAATCGATACCACCACTGAGCCCTGCTAGGTTTTCACGAACCATGCTGCCCCAATCCGATGCGGGGGGCTGGATGCCTAACCCTAGGAAGCTCAAACTGGAAATAAACAACACGACAAACACTAAACGCAAACCAAAGTCAGTGGCTAGCGGCATGATGGCATTGGGTAAAACTTCTGATTTAATAATCCACCAGAT
This sequence comes from uncultured Thiotrichaceae bacterium, assembly GCA_938038645.1. Taxonomy (GTDB): domain Bacteria; phylum Pseudomonadota; class Gammaproteobacteria; order Thiotrichales; family Thiotrichaceae; genus Leucothrix. The sequence continues at coordinate 645 of CALHTA010000169.1, read as the reverse complement.
GCGCTCTCCACGAGCATGTGCCGCTTCAACAAAGTCCTGCACCATAATGTCTTGTGCAAGTGCGCGAGCTATTCGAAATACCGAGGTTGCGTAGATTACCCCAGCCAAACCAATCAGTATTGGAACGGATGAGCCTAGCGCTGCAATCACAATCAAGCCCAGCATAATCGAGGGGAGCGCGAGAATGGCATCGTTGATCCGACTGATAATCATATCAATCCACCCTCCTTTGACTGCCGCTAAAATACCTAGCGTGATTCCCATGGAGTAAGCCAATAACGTGGCCAACAGTGCAATACCAATGGTGTTACGTGCGCCATAAAGCACCCGTGATAGCGTGTCCCTTCCCAGATGATCCGTGCCCAAATAAAAGGATCCGTACTCATTATCGTGGGCGACCATAAAGCTGTCGTCACCGTCCATATCCATTTCATGATGCGGCGATATCGAAGGCCCTATGGCGACGATTACTAACCAGAAAATAACGACTAAACTGGCTAGTTTGCCCACCCAAGATAGCTTTAATTTTCGCTTCGGCGGTGCATCGGGTAACTCTGCAAATGCATCCAGTTTGGCGAGAATTTCATCTTCATTTTTTATTACTTCACTCATATCCGTATCTCCGCCGTTATTTCGGGTGTCTTA
>CALHTA010000168.1 GCA_938038645.1 uncultured Thiotrichaceae bacterium | reverse complement strand
AAACGCTGAAAATACTTTTCCTGCTGCGATTAGCCGTATTTCATCCCTTAGGCCAAAACCGATGAGCGAAGCATGGACAAAACTTAGGCCTTCTCTCATCGGGGTACCAACAGAATTGGTTAGCTCAACCGGAGAAGCCCCTGTGCCACCTTCACCACCGTCAACGGTAATAAAGTCTGGCTTGATACCGGTTTCAACCATAGCCTTACAAATGGATAAAAACTCGCTTTTTTGACCTATACAGAGCTTAAAGCCAACCGGTTTACCACCTGATAAAGTGCGTAGCCTTTTTACAAAATATAATAGCCCTTTTGGGTCAGAAAACTCGGTATGCCCTGAAGGGGAAATGACGTCAGCACCCATGGGTACATGACGAATGGCAGCAATCTCAGGGGTCAGCTTCGCCGCCGGCAATATACCACCATGCCCTGGCTTTGCACCTTGTGAAAGCTTGATTTCAACCATCTTAACGTTATCAAGTGCTGCCGTTTCAGTAAACTGGTCAGCATCAAAGCCACCCACTTCGTTTCGGCAACCGAAATAGCCTGTTCCAATTTGCCAGATTAAGTCGCCACCGGCTTCTAAGTGGTAAGGACTGACTCCCCCTTCACCCGTGTTATGTGCAAAACCGCCCTTTTTAGCGCCACTGTTTAACGCTTTGATTGCGGTTTTACTTAATGAGCCATAGCTCATTGCTGAAATATTGAGAGGAGAAGCGTCATATGGCTGAGTACACTCCGAGCCTCCGAATTTTACTCTTAAATCGGGGTTATCAATATGCGATGGTGAGATCGAGTGCCCCATCCATTCATACCCGTCACGATAGGTATCAAATAACGTTCCAAAAGGGATCGTATCCCTCTGTCCTTTTGAACGTTGATAAACCAATGAACGAAACTCACGGCTAATAGGCCTGCCATCAATGTCCGATTCAACAAAGTATTGTTGTATCTCAGGACGGATCGATTCCATCATATAGCGTATGTGGCCAATAACTGGATATAAGCGCAGTACTGCTCGTTTGGTTTGAATCATGTCCCAAACACCAACGAGTACTAATGGAACAATGATTAACAAGCACCAGAGAATTGGCGCCCAGAAAAAACTAAATAAAATTACCCCTACAATACTAACGACAGAAGTAATGATGAATATATTGCGAACACTCAAAACGAACCCCTTATATTTTTACATTCTATTGCGATACGAATGATGCAAAATTGTGGACTCATTATAGAAAAACCTTGAGAAAATCGCATTAAAAAAAGGCACGCCAACAATTGACGTGCCTAGCTACAAATCAGGCTAAATGAACTTGGCCTGATAGAGACTAATTATACGTAGTCTTTGTACTTCTCAAGGTGACGTACTGGCGTTGAAAGTGCGTCTTTGCGGAACGGGTCGCCCAGTTCGCGAGTACACATGATTTCAAGAATAGTTGTCTTGCCTTCTTTCATTTGACGCTCAACTGCAGCTTTCAGTGCTGGACCAACCTCTTCCAACTTATCAACGGTTACGCCTTCAGCGCCCATTGCGCGGCCGATACCCGCGAAGCTTTGGTTCTCAAGCTCACCAGCAACGAAACGACGTCCGTAGAAATCAACCTGATTTTTCTTTTCTGCACCCCATTGGCGGTTATGGAAAACAACGGCTGTGACTGGAATGTTCTCACGTACACAAGTCATTGTTTCCATCATGCTCATTCCCCATGCACCGTCACCAGCGTAAGAAATAGCAGGACGCTCAGGAGCAGCAACCTTAGCACCCATGATTGTTGGTAAAGCATAACCACAGTTACCAAAGCTCATTGGAGCGAAGAAGCTACGTGGCTTCTCGAAACGTAAGTAGCTGTTTGCAACAGAGTTGATGTTACCAATATCTGTAGACACCATGGCATCTTCAGGCATTGCCTTTTCAAGCTCACGAAGCACTTGGCGTGGGTGTAGGTAGCTTCCCTCTTCACCCGCTTGCTCTTCGATCATGTCTAGAGAGAAATCATCTTTCTCATGGATCCACTCATCAAGCTCTAATTCCCAAGCAGCTTTGGTTTCAGCTGTGTGAGCCAAACGAGCATCTTTAGTTGAATCGCAAGCGAGATCTTTATCAGCTAATAAGCGTGATAGCGCGATGGCTGCTGCACCTGCGTCACCACAAATACCAACAGAAATCTTCTTAACGAGACCCAACATGCGAGAATTGCAATCGATCTGGATAATCTTTGCATCTTTAGGCCAGTAGTCCATGCCATGCTGAGGTAGGGTACCGAAGGGACCAAGACGTGTTCCTAATGCAATAACAACATCAGCTTCTGAGATCAAACGCATCGCAGCTTTTGAACCCTGATAACCAAGAGGGCCACACCACTGTGGGTGGCTTGCAGGGAATGAATCGTTGTGTAAATAGCTGTTTACTACTGGAGCGCCTAAACGCTCTGCTAGTGCGATACACTCATCAACCGCACCGCTCATTACTACACCACCACCAGAAACGATTACTGGGTTCTTCGCTTTTGCAATTAAGTCAGCAGCTTCTTGAAGTGACTTTTCACCACCAGCACCGCGCTCAATACGCATTGGCTGTGGAATTTCACATTCGATATCGCCGTAGAAGAAGTCACGAGGAATGTTTAGCTGTGTAGGGCCATTCTCATGCATTGCAATGTCGAAACAACGAGCTGTAAATTCTGCCATACGCTTAGGCACAGTAACGTGGCCTTGGTACTTTGTGATTGTCTCGAAGAACGGGAGCTGCTCAGCTTCTTGGAAACCACCAAGTCCTGTAGTCGATGCGCCTGTCTCAGGAGTGATACATACAACAGGACTATGTGCCCAGTATGCTGCAGCAATCGCTGTAACGAAGTTAGTTATACCCGGGCCATTTTGGGCGATACAAACGCCATGACGACCAGAAACACGTGCGAAGCCATCAGCCATGTGGCCAGCACCTTGCTCGTGTACAACAGGAATCAAACGAATTCCAGCAGGGGTGAAGATGTCCATAGCATCCATGAAAGCGGAGCCCATGATACCGAATATTTCAGTAACATTGTTGGCAACCATTGTTTCCACAAAGGCTTCACTGGGTGTCATTTTCGTCATTTGATATTTACCTGTCTATAAAAATTTTAAAGATGCTTACATTGTAACGTGAGTGATGCTAAAAAAATCAAAAGTGTCATACTAGAACCAGAAGATCATAACAGTGGTACCAGTGGTTATATATATCCCAATAAATAGCACTTTTTCTATTTATTGGAACTTAATAGTGCTAATTAATGGACTTTTATTGTTTTTTGTTCAGGTGTGCGACCATATAGATAATCTGCGATCATCAACATTCCGGGCTCAATTTTATCAACCGGGATTGACGCATAACCGAGTCTAAAATGGTTTTTTGGTGCGGCATCCCCCATGAAGAAAACGCTGCCAGTTTCAAGCACTACACCCTGCTTTTCCAGTGCACTCGCCATTTCATCAACATCTAAGTCCTCCGGGCCCTCCAGCCAAAAAGATGAGCCGCCAAAATTGGGAACACATTTTAAACTAGGTAAGTGTTTCTCAATGCAATAATTCATCGCCTGCCAACGTTCTTTGTATATACCATGCAATCGGCCAATCATTTTATCGTAATGGCCCAAGCTAATAAACAGCGCAGCCGCTCTTTGATTATTGGCAGGCGCATGCCTGAACATAAGCCGTCTTAACGCTCGTGCTTCTTGAATCACCTTTTCAGGTGCTACCATATAGCCGAGCCGTAGGCCTGGAGCAAACGTTTTTGAAGTACTGCCAACATAAATGACTTGCTCAGAGTCGGAAGAGCTTTTCAAAGCAGGTTGTGGTTCATGCTTGAAGTTAGATTCGGCTTCAAAGTCATCTTCAATAATCACTATATCTTTCTTAACCGCAGCTTCAAGTAATTGCTGCCTGCGTTTTTGTGACATTGTTACGCCGCTTGGCACTTGATGGCTTGGGGTGACATAAACCACATCACATTGAAATAGCTGCTCACCTACCACGACACCCTCTTCATCAATATCTAAAGGGACTAGGTTGTCTGTTTTGAGCCCCATGATATTTCTAACGTCAGGGTAACCTGGGTTCTCAATGCCAACTCGTGTCTCTTCGCCTACAAGCAAGCTGGCAATAATATACAGTGCATTCTGAGCACCTAAAGTAATCATGATATTTTCGGGTCGTGTCCATATCCCTCGACGAGGCAGTACCCTTTTTTGAATTTGTTCGATCAATAATGGATCATCTTCATCAACTTGATCCGTGGCCCACTGGCGCATTTCACCCACATTTAAAGAGTAATGTACGCATTCTCTCCATTCGTGAATGGGGATAAGGTTGAAGTCAAGTTGCCCAAAAATAAATGGGTAAGGTGAATCCTTCCAGTTTTTATTCTTTCTGATATTCCTTTGTAAAGAAGGTTGCTTTAATAATAGGCGGTTGCACCAAGCAGGCGTACTAGCTAAAGAACTATAGTTAGATTTTGGTTGATCTATTCGGTCACTATAAACCTGTGGGTTTATAAAAAAACCTTTTCTTTCATGGGAGTCCAAAAAGCCTTCATCAACTAGGTGCTGATAAGCAAGAACGACAGTGTTTCGTGCCACATTAAGCTCTTTGGCTAACTCTCTAGATGAGGGTAGCGGCTTATCAACCTCGAGCATCTTTTCCAAAGCGGCAGTAACAATGCCTTCTCGAATCTGAATCTGCAAACTCTTGGTGCTGCTACGATCAAGTTTAATTAAACGATTCCACAAACTTTTCAAGGCTATGTCCTTAATGAATTTGGTGCCAAGATTTCGACCAACTATTAAGGCATCTGGCACCAACAGATGGTGCCAGAAATAACGATTGATTACAATTGGTTTAAGTTTAGTAAAATCGCCTATATTTATACAAAAATGAGCCAGAGCTTAAAAATAAAATGAGCAAAATTAAGGTCAATAACTCATAGACAGAAATTGAGCCACCACCGCTGTTATTGGTATTAATCACAGCAGCTGTCACATCAACATGTATCTTGGTTCCATAAATGTCACCTGCGCTATCTCTAATGCTATACCAAAAGACATCCGTTCCAATAAAGCCGGCATCTGGCGTATAACGCACCTTGTTATCCACAATCGAGGCTGTTCCATTAGCTGGATTATCAAGCGT
>CALHTA010000167.1 GCA_938038645.1 uncultured Thiotrichaceae bacterium | reverse complement strand
GGTGCGCTTGGAATGATTCTAAGCGGTGTATTGCGCATGGATGAGGCGTATCAAGCGGTCTCTTGGAAAACAGTGTTCTTGCTAGCGAGTCTGATTCCATTGGGTATGGCCGTTGAAAGCTCTGGCACAGCGGCATGGATTGCTAAGTTAACCCTGAGTGTGGTGGGTGATATGCCACCGATTGTAATCCAGGCGTCAATTGCGATCTTAGCAACCTTCTTTACTTTGGTAATGTCTAATGTCGGTGCGACAGTGCTGTTAGTGCCTCTTGCAGTAAACATTGCGATCGGTGTCGGTGCTGACCCAGCGGTATATGCTTTGACGGTAGCAATCGCGACATCAAACTCGTTCTTGATTCCAACTCACCAAGTAAATGCTTTGATAATGGGGCCTGCGGGGTATCGCGTTGCAGACTTTATTAAGGCAGGTAGTGTTATGACGATACTGTTCTTAGTCGTATCAATGGCGATGATGTGGCTAATATTCTAAAGAGCTTTTGATAAATCTCGGGTCAAAGTTTGAAACTGCCGCTTACATTGATTTGTTAGCGGCAGTTTTGTTTGGCTATCTTGGAATCTAACTAGCTGTCATGTTCCAAGTTACGCGTTGCAAACATCAGTACCATAATGATTAACATCATGGTTCCTGCCCCTGCTAGCAGGGCATAATCTTCCATTTGCAGGATGAAGTAGAGTACGGCATAAAGCCCACTCAAGAACAACAGTATTAACATCACTCGCCCAAAACTCTTCAGTATGGAAATGGTATACAGCGTAATAATACTGACTGTTGCGGTTGCCGCGTAGAGGTATGCCATGCGAAATGGAATCTGCTCTGAAAGTGACAGCAGAATGATGTAGAACATGCTTAAGGCTAAGCCGATTAGGCCATATTGAATGACATGAAAACGGGTTTTCTGGGTTATTTCAAAAATCAGGAAGGTTAAAAATGTCAGGCCTATGAACAGCACGCCATATTTAACGGCTCGCTCAATCTTTGCGTATAAAGAAACAGGGGTGAATAACTTCACACCAGATTTCAAAGCATAGAGATCGTGCTTGCCTTCTTTGAGTAACCATTTCTGAGGATAGTTTCTTGCGATATTAGGGACACGCCAGTTCGCTGAGAAGCCTTCAGCAGTAATCTCTGATTTTACAGGGGGGATGTCGCCAATGAAACTTGGGTGGGGCCAGCCAGATTCAATGTTAGCTGTTGTGGTCTCACCCACTGGCGCAAAGCTTAATCCCTCACTGCCATTGACGCTAAATTTGATCCGGAATTCAGGGAGGACCAAATCGCGGCTTAAGTTGGTCATTTTGGCGTGGAATCCCTGCGGTAACAGGTCCGTTAGCAACGTGCCTGGCTTTAGTGCAGAGTTCGCATTCTTTCCCCAGCGAAGCGGTAGTGTCTCATCTATTGCTTTAGTGTCGCTCAGACCTACCGCCAACCAGGCGTTTTTCCATTGGACCTTAATGCGCTTTGATTTGTTATCAGGCAGATGGCTTAAATCAAAATGCCCCGTTAATTCCACTTCGGCCTTATAAACTAGTGCGTCATAAATGCCGCGTTTACGATGCTTTTCAATAATCTCAGACTCTAAGTGCAGATCTTTAGGGAGTAGCACTAAGGTTTTTTCATTAAACAGGTCACGACTTACCGTGCGGGTTTCACCCTTATCATCTGTTACGGTATCTACGCTAATTATGTGTTCTGTGTACGGAATTACTAAGACTGGGCCTGCAATAATTTGCTGCGTTCCCCAGGTGTCCGCAATGCTAGATATTGCCGTTCGGTAATAAAAAGTCCGGTCACTGACTACTTGCTTCGCTAGGAACAGCGGGATCAACATAGCGATCGCTATAAAACCAATGAGAATACTGCGAAACCCTAACGAAAAGCGTGATGATACTGGTTTACCCGTCGGCATTTCTTTTGTAGATTGTGTATCCATAGAGAGTGTCTGACTTTATCATTGGTTATTAATATTTTCGGCACAGCATACAGGATTGAAGGGGTACATTAAAGACCATGATAGTTTTAGGAATCGAGTCATCCTGTGATGAAACAGGTGTTGCAATTTACGATACCGAGGCGGGATTACTGTCTGATAAATTGTATAGCCAAGTGGCAATGCACGCAGAATATGGCGGAGTAGTTCCGGAGTTAGCTTCACGCGATCATATTAGAAAATTACTTCCGTTAGTTCGTGAGTCTGTGTCAGAAGCAGGGTTGTCAATGGAACAGTTAGAAGGAATTGCTTATACCTCTGGGCCGGGTTTAATTGGTGCACTCATGGTGGGTGCTTCTGTTGGCAGAACGTTGGCTTGGGGTTTAGGGATTCCCGCGTTAGCTGTTCACCATATGGAAGGGCATTTATTGGCACCTATGTTAGAAGATAATGCCCCTGAGTTTCCTTTTGTCGCGCTGCTTGTGTCAGGTGGACATACGCTCTTGGTTGAAGTGAAAGGTTTTGGCGAATATGTGATACTTGGAGAGTCACTAGATGATGCGGTAGGTGAAGCATTTGATAAAACTGCAAAAATGCTTGGGCTTTCTTATCCGGGTGGTCCTGAATTAGCAAAGTTAGCCGAACAGGGTAACCCTAGTGAGATTAAATTTCCTCGCCCGATGGTCAACAGGCCTGGGCTCGACTTTAGTTTCAGTGGCTTAAAAACATCAGCCTTACATGCTTGGCAAAAATCTTCAGGCACCGAGGAAGCAAAAGCGGATATTGCGTATGCCTTTCAAGAAGCCGTTGTAGAAACGCTTGCAATAAAATGTGAAAGGGCACTAACGCAGACAGGGTTCGACCGATTGATCATTGCCGGTGGGGTTGGCGCAAATAAACGTTTGAGAGAACGGCTTAATGAGTTAAAAGCGGAAGTATTTTTTCCTCGTCAGCAGTTCTGCACTGACAATGGCGCCATGATTGCTTATGCCGGAGCATTGAGATTAGCAGCAGGTCAGTTCGAGCCTACAACTATCTCACCGCAGCCACGCTGGTCTTTAGAGACGCTGACCCCGCTTAAACAAGCCGTGTAACATATTCCCATCAGGATCGTTGCTGTCAGCAGAAGGGATCCAAGGGCTCAAGCACTCACGACTCTTAACACACGGGTCAGTGAGTGTTTTCATGAAAGCGACTAAATCTTTAACATGCTGTTGGTTGGCATTCGGCATGGCTTTAAGGTCAATATTGCTTTTGAGCAAGGTTTTAATATTAGTTGATGTTTTGCTGAAATCGATGCCACGCTGCTTGACCTGCTTCTTCTGATAGTTTTTTGCTGCTTTAATAGGGTTAAGCATGTGCTCAGTGACCGCTTCTAAGGAAGTATAAGCGCCGCTATGTCCCCAAGGACCCGTCATTTCTACATTCAAAAGGCTTGGTGTGCGAAATCTATATTGATCGCCAGGCTTTTTAGTGACCAAATAACAGCCTTGGTCATCCATATCCGTATCACCTTCATATTTGTGCTTTCCATTACCGATTTGTGGCATCGCTGTATTGTAAAACTGCTCGTTAGAGAAAAAGTCACCGGAATGACAGCTCGCACAACCCGCACCACCTGCATTCTTAGGCGTAAAAAACAATTTCGCACCGCGTTTAGCTTGCTCGGAAATAGCTTGTTCATTGCCCTTCACATAGCTCTTCCAAGGATTATTTACAAACAACTGAGAACGTTCGTAGTCAGCAATGGCTTCTGACATGTTTTGCTCTGTGATAACAACATCTAATTCTGAATCGAAGTCATCAAAGGCGACTCTAAACATTTCCTCCCAGTTTTTCTTAAGGCGATCACTAATAGAACGTCTCAACGTTTGATTCATTTCATCCTTAAGAAAACTGCCGCGCATCTCTTCCATGGATGTAATTGGGAAGCGAGCTTGTGCTTGAACTAGGTTTTCACCGCCTAATGAATCAGCGGTATCTAATGCCACATCTGGCGTCATAATCGAATAATCACTCAGCTGCTTTATGCGTCCATCATGGAACATGTGCTGCTTCCAGAGGGCAATATTAAACGTAGTTGGTGCATTTCTTGGGACAGTGACTTTTGCATTACCCCGCATTTTACGATTGGGCCCAATAATCTTAGGATCTGCACTCCCTACGCCAATCGGAAGAGACAGACCGTCGCCGCCGCCGAGCACGGGGTGATGGCAGCTTACGCAGGCAGTGCTTTCATCACCACCTAAGGTTTTAGAGTAAAAAAGCTTCATGCCCAATTGAGCTTTTGGAGAATTAATAGATGGCACTCGAATACCTTTAGCCGCATCACCGGTTAATTTATGGGCTTTGATTAATAATCGAATGTCATTGTCGATATTGGTACTTTGTTGCGCCAATGCCAAAGAGGGTTGTAACAGTAGCGCAATCAAAAGTGTTGATAATGAGAGAAGGGGGGATCTCATGTTTGCTCACTTATTTTTATAATTTAACGAATACTAGTTACTTTAAATGCTCGCAGTGGCAACGTCACCAACTTCAGTGTAAGCGGATGGATTTGTTGGACAAAATGCACACAGTTTAAAATAAGTCACCTAGTGTTAGCACTAGAGCTATGTCAGAATGCCCGTCATTCCTATCATCGCTAGATTGCAACAATGACTGAGTATTTGCTGATTATCGTCAGTACTGTTTGGGTTAATAATATCGTGCTGTCACAGTTTCTTGGCCTGTGCCCCTTTATGGGGGTGTCACGCAAGCTTGAAACCGCGATGGGCATGGGCTTGGCAACGACTTTCGTGCTCACTTTATCGTCAGTGCTAAGCTATCTTATCAATAACTTTTTACTGACTCCTTTTGAGCTAGAATACCTTCGTACGATCAGCTTTATATTGGTGATTGCAGCGATTGTTGGATTCACCGAATTAGTCATTCATAAGACTAGCCCCATCTTGCACAATGTTTTAGGAATCTATCTGCCGCTGATAACAACAAACTGTGCGGTGCTCGGCGTTGCATTACTTAATGTGCAGCAGAGCCATAACTTCCTTGAGTCAGCACTCTATGGCTTTGGCTCCTCAATGGGGTTTACATTAGTACTAGTCTTATTTGCGGCGATGCGTGAAAGAATTGCTGTATCGGATGTACCTGCGGCTTTTCAAGGCAATGCAATAGCGATGATCACTGCTGGATTGATGGCACTGGCATTCATGGGTTTTAGCGGTTTAATAAAGGCTTAGTAACTCATGTTAATGGCAATTTTAGTATTGGTTGGAATGGCTGTTTTCTTTGGATTGCTGCTTGGTTATTCTGCTAAGAAATTCAAAGTTGATGGCAATCCTGTTGTGGATCAAATTGATGCATTGTTGCCTCAAACGCAATGCGGCCAATGTAGCTATCCTGGCTGTAAACCCTACGCTGAAGCGATTGCAAGAGAAGAGGTTGGCATCAATCGGTGCCCTCCGGGTGGAGAATCCACTATTCAAGCGCTTGCAGACCTATTAGATGTTGA
>CALHTA010000166.1 GCA_938038645.1 uncultured Thiotrichaceae bacterium | reverse complement strand
TAGACTGTCGGGAAAACCGGAAAGGCTCTCTACAGCAAGTGCTATTTCTTTTTCAGCAATACCTTGAGAATATTCTAGAGATCCCGTTTTGTTTATGATTTCAATAATTTCGTCGATACGATCTAAGCCACCTTGTTCGATAGCTTCTCGAATCATTAAAGCGTCGTCGCCTTCGCTTCTTTGTAACGCGATTATCAGAGGTAGCGTGGGTTTACCTTCCGCTAAGTCGTCACCCACATTTTTACCCATTTCATCGGCGGAGGCACTGTAATCTAATATGTCGTCTACAATTTGGAAAGCGGTGCCTAGATGCATGCCGTAGTCGGCCATCGCTTGGATTTCTTCATCATTACGTTCTGCAAGAATGGCACCTAAACGACAGGCGGCTTCAAAAAGCTTGGCTGTCTTAGAATAAATCACATCCAAGTAGCGTTTTTCGGTAGTGTCCGCATCGTTACAATTTAGTAATTGTAGAACTTCTCCCTCTGCTATGACGTTGGTTGCCTGAGCGAGTACTTGCATTACTGGCAATTGACCAACGTCTACCATCATTTCAAATGAGCGAGAATATAGAAAGTCACCCACCAAAACAGCAGCCTGATTTCCCCATATATTATTGGCTGTGTCTTTACCCCGGCGCATGTCTGATTCATCAACCACATCATCGTGCAGCAGGGTGGCTGTGTGAATAAATTCAATAATGGCAGCAATATCAACATGTTGCCGATTTTCATAGCCACAGGCACGTGCTGACAACAGTGCTAACATTGGCCTGAGACGTTTACCGCCGTTGTTGATAATGTAAAGATTGAGCTGATTAATCAGGACAACGTCTGATTTGAGGCTGTCTTGAATCAAGTTATTGACTGCTTGCATATCATCTGCAATCAATGCTTGAATGTCCTTAAATTCCATAATCCTGGCTGTGCTCATTGGTAGGGATTTATAGGGCGAATGCTAGGTAGATGCCTGCATACTGTCAAGCCTACATTTAAAACAAGAATATACGCTAAGGTAATTGACTGCACGCAGCCAAGAAAGTACAATCCCGCACTTTTCCGATAGTCTCTATTCGTTAGGTTAGGAGCAAGAACATGTACGCCATCTTTACTACTGGTGGAAAGCAATATCGCGTATCACAAGGTGATGTGTTGGATATTGAAAAATTGGATGCTGAAGAAGGCGCAAGCGTCGATTTCGATAATGTCCTTATGGTTAGCAATGATGACGCTGTACAGATCGGTGCTCCTTACGTTGCAGGTGGCAAAGTCACTGCAACAGTAACAAAGCAAGGTCGCGGCAAAAAAGTTGAGATCATCAAATTCAGACGACGTAAGCATCATCAGAAGCGTACGGGTCATCGTCAATATATAACTAAAGTTGAGATCACAGCGATCTCTGCATAAAGATAGATTTTTTATCTTACAGCATAAGAGGATTTAGTAATGGCACATAAGAAAGCGGCGGGTAGTACTCGCAACGGTCGCGATTCGGTATCCAAGCGATTGGGTGTAAAGCGTTTCGGCGGTCAGGTAGTGACAGCAGGCAGCATCATCGTTCGTCAGCGTGGAACACGTTTCCATGCAGGTACAGATGTAGGCTGTGGTAAAGATCACACTTTGTTTGCGAAAGCAGATGGTGTTGTGGTTTTTGAAGTTAAAGGCCCAAAGAATCGTAAGTTTGTAAGTATCCAAGCAGCCGCTTAATTACTTCACCAAACTTGATAAAGCCTCGCAACTTGCGGGGCTTTTTTATGCCTGTAATAAAAGGTTAACTTCCTTCCATCTCAGGTTTAATCCCATATATCCTGTGTAGCTGCCATCGTGTCGTAAGAATGATTAAATTAGGATTTACGATCTTGTATGGTTAGTTATCTATGCCGCAGTATATTATAGGTTTATCCGCGTATTATCATGACAGTGCGGCTGCATTGATCAGCGATGGTGTGATAGTTGCTGCTGCGCAGGAAGAACGCTTCAGTAGAAAAAAACATGACCCTGCTTTTCCTGAGCAGGCGATTCAATACTGCCTTGAGCATGCAGGCATTGGTCTTGGTGATGTCGATCACATCGTTTTTTACGATAAGCCGTTGCTTAAGTTCGAACGGTTACTCGAAACTTATTTGTCATATGCTCCAAAAGGTTTTCGCTCCTTCATGGTTGCGATTCCTATCTGGTTAAAAGAAAAACTGTTTTTGAAAAAAACACTGAAACGGTCTTTTTCTGCTTTGTCAGGCATATCAGAAGACGATTTACCATCGCTGCTCTTTACTGAGCACCACCAATCTCATGCTGCTTCCGCATTTTTCCCGAGCCCTTATGATAATGCCGCTGTTATGTGCCTAGATGGTGTCGGTGAATGGGCAACCACTTCGGTATGGATTGGTGAAGGCAATAAGTTAACCCCACAGTGGGAGATCGATTTCCCACATTCACTTGGATTATTGTACTCAGCCTTTACTTATTACACAGGGTTCAGAGTTAACTCTGGGGAATACAAGCTAATGGGCTTAGCTCCCTATGGAGAGCCAAAATACGTTGACCTGATTTTGGATAATTTAATCGATTTGAAGGATGATGGAACCTTTCGCCTCGATATGGGCTTTTTCAACTATGCGACTGGTCTAACAATGACTAGTAAGAAGTTTGAAAAACTGTTTGGTGCTCCTGCACGAGAGCCAGAAGCCGAGTTAACACAGCGAGAAATGGATATCGCTCGCTCAATACAAGCAGTGACCGAAGAAGTTGTATTGCGACTGGCTAGAACAGTTCATAAAGAGACTGGTCAAAAGAATTTATGTTTAGCAGGTGGTGTGGCGTTAAATTGCGTTGCGAATGGCCGCTTGTTAAGAGAGGGACCTTTTGAATCTATCTGGATTCAACCTGCTTCAGGTGATGCGGGTGGTGCAATCGGAGCAGCTTTATCCGTCCACCATGAGTATTTGGAGAAGCCACGAACAACTTCTCAAGCTGACTCGATGCGGGGCTCTTATCTTGGTCCATCTTTTGATAAAACATCGATAAAAGAATACTTAGATTCGGTAAACGCGAGCTATACGCAGCTTGGAGATGATGAGCTCTTTAAGTCTGCTGCTGAGATTTTAGAAAATGAAAATGTCATTGGTTGGTTTGCAGGTCGAATGGAATTTGGCCCAAGAGCATTAGGCGGTCGTTCAATTATTGGTGATGCGCGCAGTAAGAAGATGCAGTCTGTCATGAATTTGAAGATCAAATACAGGGAGTCCTTCCGGCCTTTTGCCCCAATAATAAAGCATGACAAGGTTTCTGAATGGTTTGAGCATGTGGGACCAAGCCCCTATATGTTGATTGTTGCTCCGGTTCGAAAAGACAAACGCAAGTTGATGACTGAAGAAGAGCAAGGCTTGTTTGGTATAGAGAAGCTTAAGCTGAATCGATCAGAAATTCCTGCCGTGACACACGTAGATTATTCGGCACGGCTACAGACGGTACATCCTGAGACTAATCCAAGGTTTTATAGTCTGTTAGATGCATTTGACGAAAGAACTAACTGTCCGTTGCTGGTTAATACCTCATTCAATGTGCGTGGAGAACCCATTGTCAACACTCCAGAAGATGCCTATCGATGCTTTATGCGTACGGATATGGATTTCTTAGTACTGGAAAATTTCCTAATTGATAAGACTAAGCAACCGGATTGGCAGGAAGCTGCGGATTGGAAGCAAGAGTTTGAGTTGGATTAAAGTTTATGAGCAATGACACCGTAACACCAAGCAATAAAACGCATTTTTCGCCCAAGGAGCTTCGAGATTTCGGGCTGATTATGGCAGGAATGCTCATAATCATGTTTGGATTCGTGCTTCCTTGGATTTTTAGTTATTCAACTCCCTATTGGCCATTCATAGCTGCAATAGTGTTCGCTGTCGTTGCTTTACTACGGCCCGTCCTGCTAGGCCCTGTAAACCGCGTCTGGTTGAAAATCAGTGACGTATTAGGATGGATAAATACCCGTCTCGTGATGGGGGTAATGTTTTTTCTGTTGATCGCACCAATAGGAATACTGATGCGTTTGTTTGGTAAGAATACTTTGAGTCTAAAGATATCCGATGAACAGGCAAGTTACCGAGTCGTTACTAAAGTGCGTGATAAGAAACATTTGGAGAAACCTTTCTAATGATAGATTTATTGTCAGATTTATGGGCTTTTATGAAAGAGCGTAAGAAGTTCTGGTTAGCGCCTATTATTCTTTTAATGGTTCTACTTGGCGGGCTTTTAGTTTTTGCTCAGGGTAGTGCAATTGCTCCATTTATTTATACATTATTTTAATTAGCGCCCGCTTACTCTGCCTGTAGAAATAGGAATTAAAGGAGTACAAGGCGAAAAGCGCTAAACAAGGAAGTGTTGTATGCGAATTAAATCGATTCTTGCTAATTTTGCATTGCTGAGTATCAGTGTAATTGCAGTGGTTGGGATAGCAGAAGTTGCAAGTAGGTATATGGTTCCAGTTTCACCTGGCCCATATTTGTTAGATATGGATGGCAATGAAGTCCGCCAGAGCTACGTAGAGCCTAGCACCCAATTCAGGATTATTACTCCTGATTTTGATGCACCAACTAGCATCACTGCAGATGGTTATCGTGCACCGAAAGCTAAAGATAATAACCCTACTACCTTATTTGTTGGTGATTCATTTACTTATGGTCAGGGAGTCAAAGATACTGAAGTATTTACGCATCTTTTCTGTGAGGCTAGAGGCCTGAGCTGCGCAAACCTTTCAGTGCCCGGTGCTAGCACCTTGTATGAGGTAGATCGTTTGGAATCGTACCTAAAAGAAAAAGGCTGGGCTCCAGATAATGTCTATTTCTTTTTCTTCACTGGTAATGACTTTGGTGACAATCTTTGGGCTGATGAGCAACGAAAGGCGGGAAAGAGTTACGAACCTTTAGAGATGCATCCCGAGCTTGAGCAGGCTAAAAAAGATAGTCGGTCTTTTCCTAAACGCATGCTTGCAACAGGTTTTAGATACTCCAATTTGCTTAGAGTGGCTTATTTTAAGGTGTTACCAAGTTTGCGCCAGAAAGGTAACGAGGAGGCTCATAAGGCTGAGATGGAAAAAGCGCTTTCAATATCGAAAGAGGGCTTTGACCGTTTACATAAACTCAGTAAAGACTATGCTTTTAACTACAAGATTTTTGTTTTGTACCCAGAAACTGAAATTAATCAGGATCTTTATGAAGGCATCCACAAGCAGTTGCAGGAAATTGCCCCTACTGAAATTATCTCGCTAGCGGAAATATTTAAGGTAAATACCGCGGAACAATACTTTCCTGCAGATGGTCATTACACCATTAGCGGTAACATCCTCCTAGCAGAAGAGTTAAAGAAAATAATTCCTTAAACTGCTATTTGTTGTTGAGAGTTGATTTTCATATCATCGCCGCTACAAATATTCTTCCCCATAAGCTAGGCTGTGACATTATGTTTATGTCACAGCCTTTTTTATGCGCCTAATTGATAGCCATTGCCATTTAGACTTGTCTGCGTTTGATCTTGATCGTGACGAGGTAATGCAGCGGGCTCGAGATAAAGGTGTCACTGATATTATTGTACCTGCTGTAAAAGCTTCAGGATGGGCTAAACTCCACGAAATTAGTAGATCGCATAACCCGGTTAATGTGCATGCTGCTTTTGGGCTTCATCCTGTGTTTGAGGAATACCATGAGGTTAACGATCTGTTGCTGCTTGAAAAACAGTTAAACAATGAATCAGCGATTGCTGTGGGTGAGTGCGGTTTAGATTTTTTCATTGATCAATTTGATAAAGCTAAGCAACTATCATTTTTTACTGGTCAATTAGATCTAGCTGTCCAGTATCAATTACCCGTTATTATTCACTCACGAAAGTCTTTAGATCTAGTCCTTAAGGAGCTTAGATTGCGCCCTAGCTTGAATGGGGTGGTCCACAGTTACTCTGGTAGCTACCAGCAAGCTAGGCAGCTGATTGACCTTGGTTTTTATTTAGGTTTTGGTGGTCCTATTACTTACCCAAGGGCAACCAAGTTAAGAAGTTTAATTGTTGATTTGCCCTTGGAGAGTTTGTTGTTAGAAACGGATGCACCAGACCAGCCTGACATTAGTAACCACGGCCAACGCAATGAGCCGAGCTGGTTAAATAACATTGTCAGTTGTGTTGCTGGGCTAAGAGCAACGTCTTTTGAAAAGGTTGCTGAAGTTACCACTAAAAACAGCGAACAGTTATTTGGCCTTTAATTCAGATAGCTAAGCAGCGTTTGATTCATCATGAGGAAGCATTGTTTTTATTCACGAGTGTGAATTTAAACACTATTTACATATGCAAAAAGGCCTCGAATTAACGAGGCCTTTCAACACTTCGGTATTAGTTACTTGACGCTAATTTAAGGGCAAGTCGCATCAACTTTGGTGTTTGCATACAGTCTGTCTTGACGGAACTTCAAGTTTAACTTGTTCGCAGTTACAAACTGGAACTGGTTTGTTCCACCCGTCACTCTAAACGATGATGGAGCACACTTAAGTGTAATTTCAACATCGCCTTTACCCTTAAACACGATGTTCAAATCGGTTCCATTTCCTGACAAGGAAACCAACTCGCCTCTGCTTGGCATTGCTGTGATTCTTGTAACATTGTTAGCGGGTGTTCCAAGGTTAATTGTGTAATCGCCACCATTGTTCTGAAGAAACACTTGGTTGTCATCATATGCATACCAATTGTTAACAGACCTAATCTTTGAGTTCTTTGCGACTTTAAGTGCAAACTTTCCGGTATCTGAGCCACTAACTTTCGCTGTAACCACACTACCTTGCTTGTTAACATCAAGACCAGCTGTTTTAAACGCTTTGATACGATCCGCAAAGTCTTTTCCTGTAACGAACTCTGATCCGTACTGATAAGCCTTCTTGATTAGAGAATCGAACATATCAAGATTGTAACCGGCGTTACCAAAGTTAAGTGGGCCGTAATCGTGCCAAGGCCAGTGGACTAGACCTTGATTAGTGTGTTTAGTTAAGGCATCGAACTCATTAAACCAAATCTGCTTAGACTCCTCAGCCGAGCGGTTTTGAAATTGCACAAGGGTAAAATCAAAAGACATGTTAGGGCTCAAATACACCTTGCCTTGTGTTGGATTTAAGAAACCAAATGCATTTGGAAATCCTGCACCCACACCAGAGTAACCACCACTTAGATAATCAAGGTGTTTGATTATTTCTAAAGAAGTCCTCAGATCTTCTGGAGCGCCAGGAACTGCACCACTAAGGTCGGTAATACCTAACTCCCGTTCAATAATGGTTCGTGACTCAGCAAACTCCCAGCGTAATTGAGCATCAGTTTTGATATTCGTATCATGCGGGTGAGTATAAGAGTGAGTCCCCATTTCATTACCTAGTGCTAAGTACTTTTTGTATAGCGGGGCAGAGTAGCTCCAATTAGTTTCCTCTTGATTGGCAGCATAGGCACCAATGTTAATGTAGTAAGAGCCAACGAAATCATATTGATCTTTCCAAGTCTGAAGTATCGGTAGCAGCGGTTCATTTACCAAAGCAACTTCATCAATGAACATACTCTGATCCATGTCGTTTCTAGCGACAAACAAAGCTTTGTTGCGACTCATATGTAGTGCTGCTGGTGCTTTCTCACCATAGACACTCC
This sequence comes from uncultured Thiotrichaceae bacterium, assembly GCA_938038645.1. Classification (GTDB taxonomy): domain Bacteria; phylum Pseudomonadota; class Gammaproteobacteria; order Thiotrichales; family Thiotrichaceae; genus Leucothrix. The sequence goes on along the minus strand of CALHTA010000166.1, from coordinate 10,183 downwards.
ATTGCAGCACTGACCATAGAATATTGGTGTCGGTCATCTGCTGAACAGTACCAAAGTGTGCATGGCGACCATTATTCTCAGTTGCAATCAAAGCATTCTTAGTTGATGAGCCGTTGAGCGTTTGCTTGGCTAATATGGTGCTAGGGTAAGCGCCTGTGGGAATAAAGTAGTCAGTAAACACATTGCTATAGTTATAAAGCAGTTCATTATTGGCGTATTCACCACTAGTAATCGGATGTGATGTGTTTGAGATCCTATATGAAATATTAAATGGGCCGCCGCCATCTACACGCGTCACTCCCATTAACGCTTTCATGCGTGAGTAGGCATCTCCCGGTAAGCTGGCACCCGTTTCAGTGTTGGTCAGTAAATTACCAGCGGTTACTATACCAACGTTGTGCTGGCTAACTGCAGTATTGAGGTTTTGCTCAATACCAGGAAGCAAAGCCGTCTTAACGTTAGCAAAGTAAGGGAATACCAGCGTCTTATATTTTGTGATTTTGCTTAAATCAAGAAGGTCATCTTCGTTTAGTAAGTCATAAGGAATACCAGCCATCATCGCTTGGGATTGAACGCTCATAAACAACTGTGCATAAGCTTTCTTATCAAAAAATTTAGCTTCGGTTGTTTCAGAGTAAACAATCGCAAGTGGAGCCGAGTTTTGGGTGCGCTTAAGAACGTAATTGTTACTATGAGGCCAGTAGGCTCTTGGCATATAACTGTTATTGTTTACATCAAGTAAGATGTTTATGCCGTCACCCGTAGGGTTTCCTATCATACTTTCAGGAATTTCAAACTCAGTGATTGAGCCGTTTGCACCGTCTGACCTCGTGGCATATTCAATACCACCATTTAAGAAAGTTTGACCCGCTCCACCTTTATAGAGATAAGGTACATTATCGCTATAAAAGTTGATGTTGTACTCGGCACCACCGGCAAAGCCCCAGATTTGATGGCCTGTTGATGTGTTTTGATCTGTGTTTAGCCAAAAAGTTGTGTTGGCCGCAATCGTACGATTGAAGTCATGCAATAAAAATTTGTACTTACTGTCTTCGTAACGGCCGTAAAACTCCGCTCCATCAACTGAATTAGAAGCATCAAGGTCTAGTCTATCGTTAAAATTCCAGTCTGATTTCTTACCATCAATTTGGATTCCACTAGAATTGAATATAGTCTGTTTAGCGATAATGTAATTATTTTCATGAGGCCAGTAGCTGGCCGGTAGAAATACTGAGTTATTAACGTCAACCAGCATGTTAATACCATCGCCTGAGGGTGTGCCGATCAGGTTTTCAGGAACCTCAAGTTCTAATACAGAGCCACTACCGCTAGCAACAATTTTGTGATTTAACGGACCAGAAACTAGTGTTTGTCCATCAGCATCTTTGTACAAGTAAGGCTTGCCGTCAGCAGCGATATTTACATTAAACTCTGCTCCTCCTGCATATCCCCAAATCTTGTATCCAGTATTAGAGTTTTGGTCGGTATTAAGCCAAAACGTTGTGCTGGTTGAAATACTGCCGTTTAATCTTTTGAGTAGGATCTTATAAGAATTATTCTCATATCGTCCAGATAACTCGTAACCCGCCACAGGTGCTCGAGGTGGAAGTTCAAGTCGGTCCTCTGGGGCCCAGTCTGAAGTATTGCCATCGATAACAATTGGAGCTGCGCTTACGAACGGAGCCAGCAATAAACTGGCAAGCATTAAAGCAAGTTTAGTAATAAAATTGGGGGGGATCATTGTATTATTCTCAAATAACTAATATGGGTCTGGTGGTATGGCTGCGAGCCTTGTTATAAAGACATTAAATAGTGAGCGAGAATGATAGAGTATGAGTGCGATGCTAAACGGTTACAAAACTAGGATAGGGAGCGTTACCAATTTTGGATTGCTTGTTTATTAGCGTGTCTTATATCGTTTTAGATTAGCGTTGTAGCATAAAAGTGAAGTACTCGAGACGTTCAATCTTATTACTCAAAATATACATTCCGAAGAGCGTGGTCACGAAAATAGCAATAGCAAAGCCATAACCATAAAAAGCCGGGCCCAAAACAATCGTGACTAGCGACAGAAGCGTATTTAACGCGAACAGTCCAAAGCTCATCCAGAAAGCTTCCTTCAAAAAGTTGAAGTAGAAGAATATATTTAAGGTTGCCAAAAATAATACCTGAACGGCAGTTGCTAATAAGTCGATATAGTAGAGATGAACATAGAGTGGTGAGAGATCAAGCCACTTTATAATGTCTTCTGCCATTACAAAAAATAGAAGGACAGTGACGCCTTGGACCTTTATTATCTCTAGGTATGCGCCTCTTATGCTTTGAGTCATTTTTTCTCTTTCAGACTCAATAACACCTAAGGTAGCGCCCTCATTTACCGCTGAGTAATAGTTCTGATAATGATGTACAAAATCAGTTTCCACCCGCAATAAAAAGCTGGCCATACCGGGAATAATCGATAAGTACGCAAGAAATATCGGCAGGTCATAAATTATCGAAGCTCTTAATACCCCATTCACATCATCCGATGTTGCCGGGGTAAACCAGAAAATCCATTTATCAACCCAAACCCCCATGTTAAAAAAGACGCCGATAAAAATCAGTATTGGATAGATGTTTTTTAGTTTAAGGAAGTCAAAGCGTAATATTTGCTCAGCGGAATATTCTTGGAAAATCATGATGAGCATCGATACTAGAAGTACTGTATGGCCAATCAAAACCGATAGTAATAGCCCCTCAGTCCCTGCCGACTGAAAAATGCTTGATAGCACAACGATACTCAAATAACTGACTAAGAAAATTAACAGTATCGTTTTATAACGCTTCATTCCTGCCACAAAAATGACAGCTAACCAAACATTGCAAAGCAACACAAAGTTCATCAGCATGAGAGTGCAATATAAAAAATTAAGCTCTAGGAAAAATAATAACCAACAGGCTATACCTATAAGACCGCTAACAACCGTGGATAAGCCTATGGCCCCTAGGAAGTTAGGTAAGATCAGTGCGTCATTTTTTTGATAAAGTTGGTCAGCCATGAAGCGGGTAAAAACTAGCTGTAACAAACTGCTCAGCACCAGTGAAAAGGACATAAGCCAAGTTACTGACACTAGAAACTCACCAAGCCATGTGTGGGTTCCACCTCTATTGCTAAGGCTCATTGCTCCAACTAGCATAATTCCAAGAATAGATAGCACCCAAGGGCCAGAACTAATTGCTCCCGCGTAGGCGTAGGTTTTCAGCAGGCCAAACCAGCTGTCATCCCTCAACATTTTCTTTAGTTCAAACCCTATTCCGGCCATGAGCCAATACCTGTTTGTAGAGTTGAAGGTAGTTATTCAAAAACGTCTGTTCACCATAATATTTCTCCACCCTAGCAATGGCTGAGGCTTGAGCGGAATACCATCGTTTTTCGTCGCTAAGTAACTCCACTGCTGCATCGGCTAACGCTCGTGGGTTGGCAATAGGGACAATTGAACCCGCAGAACCCAAGGCCCTGTCTTCTTCTGTTCTGCCCTCAGCCAGCTCTCTACACGAACCAACATCCGTTGACAGGACTGGAACGCCAGCCGCATAACCTTCAAGAATCACCAGAGGTTGTCCTTCGCTAATTGAGCTCAAGGTCATTAAGCTCATCTTTGGCAGAATGTCACTGATGTTTTGAAATCCAAGAAACTTGACATGATTTTTCAATCCGAGCTGTTCAACAAGTGCATGACACTCATCGGCATACTCCTGGTCTTCTTCTTCAGGCCCAACGATCCAGCCTTCTGCGTTAGGGATTTTTTTTCTCAGCAGATCAATTGCCCGTATATAGGTTTTGATATCTTTAATTGGAACAACTCGACCAAGCAAACATAAAATTGGGGGAACACCATCGCTTCGTTTGTCACGTAAACCTGCAAATTTTTCGATATCCACACCGTTTGGGATAACAATAGAACGGTCAGGTGGAGCGCCAAGGTCTATCTGCTTTTGGCGGTTTTGCCCATAAAGGGTCACGATGCTGATCGAAGCACTGTAAGTAAGTCGGCCCAATCCTTCAAAAAACTGCATCCACATTTGCCGAATATAGCTGATACGCGAATCGAGACCTGCCGCAATATCAGGATTGGATTCGGTAATCCAATCTACTTGATAGAGGTCAATCTGTCTTTCTTTGGTGTAAATCCCATGCTCAGTAACCATCAGAGGTTTGTTTTTCATCAGTCTAAGGAATAATCCTAATAGCCCTGCGTAACCTGTTGAGATGGTGTGATAACAATCGGCGAGCGGTGCGCTTGATGCGATTCTTAATATTGCCAGAATGGGGGCGTGCATCGCCTTAACATTCCAAAAGAAATCATTGAAGGGAAGGGTAGGGCAATTCTTTCGATAGGTATCAACAATCATTTCCCAAATTTCAATACTATAAAAAAAATCCTCGGGCTCATATTTGGCTGCTTTAAAAAGGACTTTTCTAAGGTCGGCTATTTTTTCTAGTGGTGGTGCCTGCCCACCTTGACTTAGTTGTTCATAAAGCGATTTGAGTATTTCGATAATCTCTGGCTTGATGCTTCGAGGTTCCGGTGGGCCCAGATTAATCTCATCGCTTAGAAAGTGCCGCTCAAAATGACAGACGTTATCAGGTAGATCGTAGTGCATTTTGGGGTAATGCTCTTTACTCGCACCCACAAAAATCAAAGCAAAGGTGTAATTAGGATGGCCAATAATAAGCTGATGGACCCAGCTTGACACACCACCACGCACGTAAGGGTATGTTCCTTCAAGCAGAAGGCAAATATCTGCTTTTTTAGAAGCAGTGAGTAATGGGAAGGTGGGTTCAGGCACGGTGTTTTATTCGCCAGTTATTATTGTTGTTACCAAAATCCAATGTTCAATAATACATGGCCAAAAGGTAATCTCAGCTGAATTGGCGTTTTAGATTGCATGAGATTTTATGCGGTGGCTAATGAAAGTGCCCTTTGTTCAGCTTTCCTTGCATGAACTAGATCACCTTGGAAGCGAAGTACTTTACTCAAAGTTTTAAAGCCTGAGACGGATTGCTTATTTAACTTTAGCGCCTGGAGCGTATGCTTGTTAGCCTGCTTTAACAAACTTTCCTTGTCGCCAGACTCAATCCCAACATTGATGATGTGCAGATAATCTTTGGCAAGTTCTAAATTAAGCTCAACTTTTTGTTTGTTTGAGGTGGCCGACTTTAGTGAGTTAAGCTTGTCCTCCAGCGCATTGTTTATTTTATCTTCGAGCTTTCCTCGCAATGAGTAAGCCATTAATCGTGCGCTTTCGAATGGACTATATAATGCCTCTGTCAGCAAAGCGTAAGCTTCGTCATCAGGTAAATGCCGAGATGCAATTAATAAACCTAAATAAGCTTCGTCATCTAATGAAGATATTAAGTCTTTAGTGTTTCTAATATTTCCGGTTGTGTATTGTTCAGGCGCAGAAAAGTAGTTTAGTAAATCCTGTGGGGTTTCTTTATGCACATCCACTGATCCTAAACCTTCTCTAATGCCATAAGCTCGTAAGGTTCTATGGTTATCAATAAGCAATAGAAAGACGCTGCCAATTACAGGGAGTAAACCAATCAAGCTAGCCACAAAATAACGAGTATCTCGAGCGCTCAGCATTGGGTGTTGCCAGCGGGTACTGAACCAAAAAGCCGCTAAAATCACTGTAACAATATGCCCGGCTACCACTAATAAATTGATCATTGGGCTTTGCAGCCATAGCAATCCGAAAAGACACAGCTGAATAATTAACACGATTAAGCTACTAACGAATAAGGCTGGCATGTTCAAATTTACCTAAGTTAACCAAATATTTTTGAAGGTCTGCAGGTTTCACCTCGTTACGGATATGTGAATACTTCATCGTAATGCCAACATCAGCAAAGTTCTTGCCAAACCGCTTGTGAAAATTTGCCGCTTGAGTGTTTTGAAACTGTTTAAAGTTTTGTTCGTTAAATAGCGGTAATAGAATAATTAGGGTCGTGCTATTTTGCTTCTTAAGGCGCCAAATTCTATTTGCACCTCGTACCTTGGAGATAAAGTAATTTTTATATTCATTACTTTCTGGCCCACTGTTCACTTCCATCGTAATTAAGGTTGCTGAGGTAACTGTATTAAGAACCACATTTAGTGCACTGTGCATTTCTTGCATCAGTCGCTTAGCACTAGTTTTAGGGCGCTTGCTGTTATCTAAAAGATTCGCAACGTAATTACAAAGCAGAGCAAGAAGATTAAGGTTTTGCTGAGTAAGCGCTGAATTGCTCATCTCAGTGACCGCCATAACACCCCATAGAACACCGTTGCTATCAATCATAGGAATAGCGGCTTTCAGTTGAGTATTAAGCTGGCGCGATTGGATTAACCTACTGTGTTTTATACTAATAGACTTTTCTAAACGAACCGCTTCTAACAGGAGTGGGTCTTTATAAGTGCCCGCAGGAACTTCACCAATACTACCTAAGCTTTGTGGGTGTAATTGTTGTTGGGCGTCAACCTGATAAAAAGCAGCCGATTCCAACCAAGGATATTGATTGAGAATATCTTTCATTTTCTGAATAGCCAACTTAAGCGCTACTTTACGGTCAGTAGTTTCAGCCGTTTGATGAATAGAAGTATCTAAAAGCCTCAAAGAGCCAGCAAGCGATCTATTTTGAGAAACAAGGTCCTCTTCGAGCTGGCTGTAAGATATATGCAGCAGCTGTAACGCTTGTTCAGATTGATGAGCAGAGTTGCGGTATTCAGCTAACGCTGTTGCTTGTTGCTGATTTCGTTTACCCCAATATTGGATCATCTCACCGATGACTAGAACCACTAGCAGGCTACCCACTAATACCTGAGTAACAGAAGTTAGTAGTGAGGGTTGAACAACTAAAGCATACAAAATACTTAGGCACGACATAACCATTAGGCTTAGTAGGCCATAGCGTGTTCCGTAGCGTGAAGTTGTTAGCGTCGGTACCAACAGCATCCAAGGAAATGCAGATTCTAGAAAAAATAAATCTGCGCGGCCCATTAGAAAGCCAATAAAGGGTACCAGCAGTGGTAGCAGCACAACTTCAATGATGGCATTCTCAGGTTTTGGCCTGAGCTGGGTAAGCGCATTGGTAGAGTCATAAGGCAGCGAGAAGTTGTTTACCGCTACATGACCTTTCATGGATTTTTTTTTCATAATATTATTATTTACGTTTTGAAACGGGAAAATCTAAGAACTTCCTATATTTGATTGTTAGTCCTTTATCCTCTTGATTTCCTAAAGAGCCTTTGTCATAAAATACGCCAAGGCTTAGTTCGTCATCGCTGAATAATTCTTTACTTAGGGCGGCCTCAGCGTGAGCCTTAATTTCTCCAGTTGGCCAAACTTTTCCTAAGGCTACTGAGCCGCTGTATTGCAAGCCACCGTTATAACCTTGGGCAGGTGTACCATGATTAAACCCTGCAATCAGCTCTGCACTTTGCGCGTTTTCTGGTAACGCATCTTCTGCATCGATACCTGGCGCATTTGAATTCTTCTGAATTGTTCCTTGAAATCCGCCATACCATTGGCCGTTTAGGGTATCTTTACGGTGAACAACAGCTGCTCTTAACCCGGTTCCATCAGCAATCAGTTGTCCGTTATCTGTCCGATTAAACGCTTGTTGCCATGCACTCAGTTGAAAAGCTTGTTGTTTATTAAGTTGTCTGTAGTAATCAATCTTAAATCGGTTTCTTCGGCCATATTGACGTAGATATGAATTCTCTTCAGGAGTTTCCCGAAATCCATATTCTATGCTGGCGTTAGAGTCCTTGTTTAGCTGCCTTTGTAATTTCAAATTACCATACAATTTAGAAGTTTTTCCGTTTTCAAAGATACCAGCTCGCCCATTCAGCTGATCAGTGGTGTTGGACCAATCAAATCCTACCGAAATGTCTTTTTCGTCTACCGCCTTTCCTGGAAGCTTGTTATTACTTAATTTTGCTTTGCTGAGTCTTACATCGAAACCTATGGATAAGCCATTCTTACCCTTAGCTTGCTTGTATTGCAGAAGCTGCTCTTGAGTGCTTAGCTGACCCACTTGGCGTGCCTTAAGTGCTGCAATCACCTCTGACACTCGGCCGTTTGCCAGAGAGATGGCGATTGTTCTAGCAACACTACGGCTCTTTGCCGTCTTCCCCGCTTTCATTTCTCGCTTGGCAATTTCAAATGCTTGTTGCTTTCTATCGAGCGCTAATAAAGCACTGATGTGATCACCTGTGCTGAGTTTGTCCGATTGCTCAAGCGCAGTGAGGAGCCTTGCTTTATCATTAAGTTTCAAACCAATTGATAATGTCATCCAAAGTGGCATCTTCATGCGTTGAACATCGGGTTTGGTGAGCAAGCGTTTCAGCTGCGGGATATTGTTTTTGTCCAAAGCCCATGCCAATGCAATTTCGTTTAGACGGTCTTTGTCGGCTTTACTGTTTGTTGTTTGTTCAAGCTCCGCATAGGTTTGATCAAACTGGTTTTGTGTGCCGACTTTCGCTAAGACACTCAGGTATTGAAACAACGCTTCTTTACGTTCGACAGGGTTGAGTGTTCCACTGTTTAGCTTCATTGTTAGCTGCTCAACACCAAACTGGCGAACCTTGTTGGCATCTTCCGTGCGCTTTAGTTTGTCTAGAGACTCGGCATAACTTAGCAGCATGATGTAATTATCAGGATGTTTAATACTCGCCATCTCAAACCACTTAATGCTGGCCTGATATTGCTTCATCGCTTGATAAGCGATGGCGTAGTTTGGCCATAATTGATCATTTCTTGTTGCAAAGTTTTCCCAATGATTTAAGACGCGTTGCAAAACAGGAAAGTTCTTTAGTTGAGTTAAGCTAAGAATAATGCCTTGGCGCGCAGCAATTGAATCGGGCTTCAGTTTTAGCACTTGCTGATAATTGCGCAGAGCTTCTGTGAATTGTTCTTGCTGGAAATTGTATTGGCTTTTCAATAACCAATATTGTGGAAGTTCACTGAAATCACTTAGCTTTGTCTCTGAAGCTGCGAATAAACGAGTTAATCGCTGATAGTCTTTTTTATCAAAGGCATCTTGCATTGATGCTACAGCCTTTAGAATAGCTTGTTTTTTAGCATCTGCTAAGACGGCGTTTAGCGATTTGATGCCAGCAAGTGCATCTTTCGAGCGAGGCTCCAAAGCTAGTACCTTGTTGTATAAATTGGTTGCGTCAGAATATTGCTGTTGCTGCATGGCAAGTGACGCTTGCATTAACCAATAGCGTGGCATCTTGTTAAATGAAGATGCTTGCTCTCTAGACATTTCTAGCAATTCTTCAAATTGTTTATAGTCTTTAGCATCGAAGGCCGTTTGCATACCGCTTATCATTAAGTTCGCATCAGCAGTTTCCATAAAGCCACGTTTAAACGCTTTATAAGCTAGTGCAGGTTGATTCAATTTGCTGTGCAGCAATGCTAGGCGTGTGTGATAAAGCGTGCGTTCTTTGATCTTATTTATGTTCGTAAGCTTAAGTAGTTTTTGATAATAGGTCAGTGATGCTTGGTTTTGATCAAAACTCCAGGTTACTTCAGCCATAATCTCAAGCTGATTGGGTTTTGCAGTTGCATCCCAATCATTGTAATTATCACGCCATAACTGAAAGGCTTTATCCTTTTCTTTCATCGCCCAGTACAGTTCGAAACGCATAAGGTCCTGCTCCATTTCAGAGCCAAACAGCTGCGTAATTTTTTCCCAAGTTGCTAATGCATCTTCATAGCGTTTTTCACCGCCATACCATTTTCCCAAGATCTCCATTAGGTCTTTTTCTGGGCCGTGCTGTTGCATGTGACTTATCAAAAATTCTTCGCCCGTATGGCCATCTCCTTCTTTAATTAGGTGAAAGAAGATGTCATTGACGACTTGCTTTGGCAGTTTCATCTTTCGATCAAGTGGCATTAATAATGCCAGACCTTCACCTTTTAAATCCGCTTGAGCCATGCGAATGATTTGCCGTTGATAATTAGGCTCGTTTGTCTTTTCATGCATCCATTTCCAAAGTTGCATGGCTAACTTGTCATTGCCTTGTGTTTCTTCAAGATAGGCCCAACGCTCACGAAATTTATAGTCTTTCGGTGCTAGTTTAATTGCTCGTTTTACGTACTCAGTCGCCTCTTCATAGTTTTCATCGATGGTTTCAATATCAGACCGCGC